>LBVV01000018.1 GCA_000993275.1 candidate division CPR2 bacterium GW2011_GWC2_39_10
GGTGCCGTCAATATTAGTTGTCGATCCCCAATCCGTCCCGTTGTTAGAAAACTGCATAAAGCCCATGCCGGAACCGGCATCCGTCGGTTCGGTAGTAACCGCCACCTTAACGGCCGTAGTCTTGGCATAAGTTGACGGGTTTAAGCCGGTAGGTTCGGTTATGGTTATGGCCCCTCCGGACGGCGGCGTTTGTTCTACTGTAAAGTCGGTATTGTCGGCTCCGTTAAATTCCGTCCAAGTAGAAACTCTGGCAGCACTGTCTATAAGCCTTGAGCGCCATTTGTATGTTGTAACTGTTGGGAGATCAAAAGTAACTTCTCCGTTTCCGCCTTCGGCAATGCCTGCATCAGTTGGACCATCATCTGTTTTACAAGCGCCATCAGTATTATATGGCGGACCACAAACAGCGTCATTCCACACATCAGCAGTCGGCCTTATGCCGCTTAAGTTAGTGCCTTTAATTTTTATTTGATTTTGGTTTGTAAATCCCGTGCCCTTAGCGATAACCGCATCATCATCCGCGCGATGCTGGGAAAGATAGTTTTGACTGCCGGAAGCCGTATCCTGAGGCGCGTCCATGGTGTTATAGGTTAAAGTAACTTTATCCAAAACCGGCGTGGTTATGCCGGTTGACGACTCCAACCGAACCAAGATTTCAAAATAACGGTCTGGCGGAGAGTTGGGAATATTGGCAGAAGATAGGGGGGTATGGTCAGTGCCGCCCTGAATTTGACCAAAGTAATTGTCTGCCGAACTCCAAACCGCTTCCATATCCGAAACATCCAGGATTTCGCCGCCTCTGCCCCAATACCGCCAACCGGAAGTTGGAGGGTTAACGTCCGAAGTTCTTATTAAAAACTTAACTGCCTCGCCGGCATTTAAAGCATTTTTAGTTGAGGTTATAGATTGAAAGTTTATAACATCCGGCAAAGGTTGAGTACCGCCCTGAGTCCAATCTTTTCGTAAGCCAACATCAGTAGCCCCAGTGCCACCAAGAGCGCCATATGTATAAAAAGCTGGCATTGTTTGCGCCGAAGAATTAGGACTGATATTAGAGACACCTGAGGCCGATCC
Source organism: candidate division CPR2 bacterium GW2011_GWC2_39_10 (assembly GCA_000993275.1). GTDB lineage: Bacteria > Patescibacteriota > CPR2 > CPR2 > CPR2 > GWC2-39-10. The sequence goes on from LBVV01000018.1 coordinate 1,075, forward strand.
ATATCTGGCAAAGGTTCGGCCACCGCCTCCGGCGCCACCGTTATAAGTTGCCCCCGTTCCACCGGCGCCACCGTTTGCAGTAACATTACCAGCAACATCAAGATTACCTGCAAATAAGATAATTGAACCTCCGGCACCACCGCCACCGGAACCATTTATACTGTTAGCAACATTATAACCCTGATTGCCGTTTGCTGTGATAGAATAACCAGCTGGTACTGTTATTGAAGGAGCAACAATGTAGACAATCCCACCGCCATTACCTCTCGTTGTCCTAGTACCTTCCTTATTTCCTCCCCCCCCACCCATAAAAGCAAGTTGGTCGAGAGTTGAAGGTGACCCAGGAGCAGCCCCTCCACCGCCACCACCACCATATTTATGATTAGCGCTTACGCTGCCGCCATTACCTCCAGAAGTCCCAGCCGGCGTCTGTCCAGAAACATAACCACCGCCGCCGTTTCCAGGAGATCCATTGCCACCCCCGCCGCCCGCTCCATCATTACCGGCACCAGAACAACCAAAGCGATATGCTAAACCGCCACCGCCGCCGCCATTACCAACAGTTCCTGCGCCACCTGTTCCAGGGCTACTAGTATCATGAGCGCCGCCGCCGCCGCCCTGCGCACTATTCCCATTCGCACCGCCACTACATAAAGTAACAGCACCAAAACCAGCTGCACCGTTAAATGACTCTCCGCCTCTACCCACCGCATCTGTATTACTACCCCAAAAACCAGCATAATCCGCATTGATTCCATTGGCTTGGTTCACTTGTACCAAACCTTTAGCCCTAAAAGCCAGGACACCGCCGGTACCATTAGTACTGTTCCAAGTAGAGGGAATTAAACTACCGCCAGCATTAATTGTGACATTATGATAGTTCGGCACTCTTTGAAGCATTACATATTGATCCGTACCAACGTTATCATCCTGACCGGCGGTATTACCATAATATTTAGTCTTGCTGGTAGTAAAGGTTACTACATTGCTATCAATCGACTGGATTCTAAAAAACTCATATTGCCCAACATTGCCATAAGGCTTAGTAGCGGCAGCTTTTAAGGAAATCAAAATAACTTCGTCACCTACCGTAAAGGTATTAGCCGGCGGCGTTGTTACCAATGTAGCGGTGTTGGCAGTTAGGGCCGATGCCCGGGAGTTCCAACCGTCTGCCACAGTTCGATCACTAGCAATAGTGTTGGTATTGATGTTCTTAGCCGTGCTAATTGTAATATCACCGTCATTTCCAGTCCCTGTTTGAAGCGTGCTCTGTAGCTCTAAATTATCCGTATTGCCAACATCTGCTTGACCCGCCGCCAAGCTACCATTAACAGTAAGGTGGTTTTTTGGACTAGCCGCATTAAAATCCCCCGCCGTTGTCCAGATAATTGAGTTCGCCCCCGCCTCCGCCGGCCTAGGCTTGCCGGAAAAGTTAAAAGGGGAAATAAATTGCAAGGCCATAAAGGCTACAAAAGAAATACAAAAAGCATAAACAGAGGCTTTGTTTATGCTTCTGGCATAAGGCCTGGAATAATAAGTGTAGTAAACCTTCTTCTTAGCAAACTGATTATCGTGGATCTTCCTAAACCGAATATGCAAATAATACCGAACTTCCATCAAATAAAGCCGCCCCAAATTCCACCGATAAACAAGCCCCTTAAAAGGGTCTAACCCTTTCTGAGAATCTACCAAACACCTCGCTATTTTATTAAATATTTTTTTTATCATATTCCTTTGCACACTCTTTAAATCAAACTAACTCTATTATATTGTAGCCAACCAACACTTATCCCGCAAGCCCTTTTACTTACATCCCCTTAAAAAGGGTTAGACCCTCCTCAAGGAGGGTCTAACCCTTTTTGGCCGATCAATCAATAGCAATGTCTCCAATAATCATTTTGAAGTCAGATTTACCGGAAGCCATAAAATTAAAATAATCGCGATAAGCTTTTTTCCCGTCGCTGCTTAGCATATTCAAAATAAAATCAGTCATTAGCCAATTTGTTTCTCTTTTTCCTAAATAGTCGTAAAGACTCGAATAATCATAGGCTGAAGCCTTGATACTTAAATCTTTTGGATTTAAGTGAATATATCTTGAAACATGAAGTAGCTGCTCGTCTGTTGTAACAGGCGCTGCCTTATACGTACCTTGAAATAAAGAACCAACTCGCGCATGCCGCTTGTTAAAGTACATAACGTAGTTTGTAAGCAGTCCGCGCATAAATTCCGAAATCCCTTCGTTTCCGGTTTGACGTAATAACAAATGAAAGTGATTTGGCATTAAACAAAAGGCAAGCAGCTCAACCTCTCCATGAAACCTTCCCTTTTGAAGGGTCGAATCCTCTAGAAAAGGGTTAGACCCTTTTTGGGCATCTTCCTCGCTTAGAAGGTACATTTTTAAAATATAGAGGAAAACCTTATAGTCTTTGTCATCAAGAAAGATGTTTCTCTTGTCAACACCCCTATTAAAGATATGATAAACCCCGTTTTGTTCGAAGCTTTTAACTTTGTATTTAGCCGGCATATATTTATGCTAATACCATGTCTGATAAAAGACAACCCCAAAAAGGGTTAGACCCTCTTCGGGGAGGGTCTAACCCTTTTTGCTTTTTCGGCTAGACATATTTTTTGACTTTTGCTTGGCTTACTTTTTCCTTAATCCAAGCGTCGACGTCTTTTGGTTTTATGAGAATTTGGGATATTTGATATTTGGCGCCGTCTTTTTTGACATATTTAGCAATATGGTAGCCGTAACTTGTCTTAAAGACCGCCGAAACCTCACCAACCTTTATGGAGCTAATCTGCTTTTGAAATTCCTGAGGCAAGGTTTTTGGATCAACCAATCCCATGTTGCCGCCCTTAGAAGCCGTTAGCGTATCTTGACTTTGAGACTTAGCTAAGTCTTCAAACTTTGCGCCGCTCCGCAACTGCTTTAACATCTCATCTGCCCTGCCCTTGGCCTCTTTATCCAAATCACCCGAAGCAACCAATTTTTCGGAAACTTTTTGCCTTAAAAGCTTGGGTTCTAAATTGTATTTTTTAAATGCTTCCACGGTGTAGCCATAAACGGAAATAATCTGCGCTAACTTGTCCTCGCCTTTATTGGCCTCGACCATTTTTTGATATTCTTGGTTAATATCTTCGTTGGTAATGACTAGATTGAGTTTTTTTGCTTCTTGTTTTATAACCTCTTCTTCAATCATCTGACCCAAGACTTGTTCTTTTATTGTCTCTGTCTTTTTATTGCCCCCTTCACCATCAAAATCGATTTTTTGCTGCTCTTTTTGATATTTTATTTGGGCATCAACTCTTTTATTAAAATCATTTCTTGAAACAAATTGACTATTAACAGCGGCAACGGACATAACGCGCTTATAACCTAAAACCGTAAATAATATTAAAGATATACCAAGTAGGGCAACAATAATTATTGCCAAAAATTTATAGCGCTTAAATAATGATTTCTTTTGAATTTGCTTATCTTCCATAACCCTCCTTTAGTTTAATGGCTAGAAAAGAATCAATTATTAGCATTTGAACGAGACCTAACCACCCGGCTGTATTTATATTAAAACGTTCGTTAAAACTTGTAAAGAGTAATTTAAACCTATTTTTTAGGTATAAAGGTTTTTAACAGGACCATGCAGTTGAATGTAGTTCTCCAACCTCCAAAGGCGGTCGAGAAGACGGGCAGGCAAGGTCGAACAATACTAAGGCGCATAAACCCTGTTAATTAGTGGTGAAATAATTTTTTCCTATTGAAGCGGGTACATTTCTATTGCAAAGCTCGGGAAACTTTAAGGGGTCAGGATCATTTATTTTGTCGAAATGTTCTTGACTGGGCGTTTCTAGGGTTGCGTAAAGTGCTAAGCTTTGATCATTATTACAGATGTAAAGCATATATCCCGCATCTTTTATTTTTTGTTTCTCCCATTTGGGATCAAATATATAAGCAGAATTAAGAAATCCTTCGTCGTAAAGCTGCCTAGACATAGCTTTGTCTTTGTATAAGCCTCCCTCAGCATTAAACCATCCTTCCCCCGTACCCTGACCACTCTCTATCCAGCCAGTTTCTTCGCCTGTCGTATGATCATAAACTTTGTAAGTTCCGTATTTTAGAAAATATCTTTCCATTGCCTGCTTTATTTGAACTAGATGAGCTTGTCTTTTGGCATCCCTGGATCTTGAAATTGAATCTCCAACTCTAACATAAACAAAACCCGCCAAAATTCCGATAATAGCAATGACAACAATTAACTCTATTAAGGTAAATCCTCTACTGCTATGTGGTCTTTTCATTAATTAATTGTCACATAGTTTTTGCCCTAAAACCATCCTTTTTTCGAGTCCCAATCTTCAAGTAATTTTTTTTGGGTGGAGTTAATTTTTTTAGGAATTTCGATATTAACGTGAACTAGAAGATCGCCAATTTTACTTGTATTTAGATACGGCAAACCTTTGCCGATAATTTTTATCACTTGTCCCGGTTGAGTTCCTGCCGGTATCTTTAAATCTATGCTGCCGCCAACAACCGGCACATCTGCCACCGTTCCCAAAATTGCCTTATTAAATGAAATACTTATTTGAGTAAGAAGATTGGCGCCTTGCCGAACAAAGCGGCTATCTCCTTTTATAGAGACATGCAAGTATAAATCCCCGGCTTTTCCGCCTCTTTCGGCCGCTTCCCCCTCGCCAACAATTTTTATGATCGATCCGTTGTCTACCCCTTTAGGAATTTTTACCAGGAGTTTTTTCGATTCTCTTATGCGCCCTTTGCCCGCACATTTGGTACATTTTTTTTCGGGGATTTTTCCTGCTCCTTCACATTCCGGACAAATTTGATTTTGAGCAAAAGTTCCGAGAAAGGTTTGGGTAGCTTTGGAAATTTGACCGCTCCCCTTACAAGTTGGACAGGTTTTAATACCAAACCCGGGTTCGGCACCACTCCCTTTGCATTTATCGCAACTGATCCATTTACTTAAAGTTACTTCCTTTTCGGTTCCGTTTAACACGTCAATTAAATCTATACTGATTGTGGCCTCAATATCGGCTCCTCTTCTTTGACTGGTTGCCCCGGACCTTCTGTTGCCGCCAAAAAAAGTTTCGAAAATATCTCCAAAACCTCCGAAGTCTTCAAAATTAATATTGACGTTGGAATAATCCTGCCAATTATAGGCGCCGCCGCCCGGGCCGCGTCCCCCGGCACCCGGCCCCGCTCCTGAACCCGGAACGAAACCAAATTGGTCATATTGCTTTCTTTTAGCTTCGTCCCCGACAACGGAATAAGCTTCGTTAATTTCTTTAAACTTAGCATCGTTGCCGTTGCCCTTATCGGGGTGGTGTTCCTGAGCTAATTTTCTGTAGGCACGCTTAATCTCCGCCTGCGAAGCGGATTTGTTGACACCTAATGTTTTGTAATAGTCTTTGTGCATGGGTTCCTAAATCAAAATGCAAATATCAAACATCAAAATGATAAATCATAATGTAAAATTTTAATCTCTTTTGCCTTTTAATGTTAAAACACTAGAAGCTAAAATTTTAGCAATTTCCTTAGCTTCTTTCAAGAGTGAATCTACTTCTGCCGCGTCACTGAGTGACTTAACTAATAATAGCCAATATATTGTTTCGTTAGCTGACTTTAGGGCAATCTCAAAAAACTTAATATAATCCCTTTTGGAGCTAGAGGATTTTGCCTCAACAACATTTGCGCCTATAGACGTAGACGACCTTATTAACTGATCGCATATTGCCCAATTGTTTGGATCTTTGCGAAATTCGGAACAATATCTAATATTCTCCAATGAGAACTTAATTAAACGTTGGATAAATTCCTTTTTGAATTTTTCTTTATCATTTTGCATTTTGAGATTTGATTTTTGAATTATTCGAACTAATTGGCCTTATTTACTAAGGCGCGGAGTTCTTTATAGAGATTATTTTTAGAGTTGACTTGGTAATATCTTCTATTTCGCACCGTAAAGGTGTTTATGACTTTTAACTTGGTAAGCTTTAAAAGCTCATACTGCACCACGGAAATTGCTTCGTTAGCCTTTAGCTCCGATTGATAAAAACTTTTGCCGGGACTGCCAAAAAATACCCTCAATAATCTAGCCCGGGTTTTTGACGCGAATAACTCTTCTAGCATATACCGATATTTTAGGTGAAAACCTTCTAAAAGTAAAGAGTTTTTTTAAAAATCAAATTTGCAATAAGTTATTTTTAAAGCAAATTATCGATTTTTTCAATGAACCTTTCTACTTTCACCCTCCCCTAGCCCCTCCCATCAAGGGAGGGGAATAAGAAGAAGCTGAATCTATGGTTTTATATGTTGCAATAATATTTTTTAAGGAGAAGGAGCGTTGGAAGTTTCATTTTTGCATGAGCTCCGCCGCCCCATTTTTGCTTAATGCCATAGATAAACCATTTTAACTGCGATTTGTTTCGAAACATCGCTAATATACTTCTCATATTTTTCGTCCAGCTTCTTTTTTGAAAAAGAATCAAAAATACAAATTAGTACAGTTAACGATAAATCCTCAAGTTTAAATTCACCCATAAACCAATCGAGGAATTTAAGATTTAATGCAGGATGAGCACGTTCAATTGTGTCATTCAAGATTTGCAAAAAATCTTTTTCTCTTTTCTGTTTCTCCCTTAATTTTTTTTGAAGTTTCTCGATTTCATTTCCAAGAGCTACCAATTTTCTTATGCTTTCTTCATTTATAACCAATCAAATCACCATCCCCTTATCTTCTCTACAACAGTTAAGCAAAAGGATTATACTATTTTCAAGGTAATTTGTCGAGGTGCTTGTTGTTGCAGTGATATTACTAAGATGCATGATCAAGCTCTTGTCATTCCAGGCCATGTACTAAACTTGATTTAGTATTGATTTGGAATCCATTTCTTTGGTTTAATGGTGAGCCCCCTAGATTCCATATCAAGCATGGAATGACACAATATGAGAACTATAGAATATCTTGGTATAAATCTTCCCAATTAGGGTTTTGTTTTTCTATCAGTTCTATTTTCCACTTCCTTTGCCAAACTTTAAGTTGTTTTTCTCTATTGATAGCACTTTCTATATTATTAGTTTGTTCATAGTAAACTAAGTCATGAACATCATATCTTTTTGTAAAACCTTCTATTGCGCCTGATTTGTGCTCATGGATTCTTTTAACTAGGTTTAAAGTTACGCCAATATATAAAGTGCCATTTCTTTTACTGGCTAAGATGTAAACGTAGTAGGATTTCATACCCCTATTATACATGAAGTTTCTGGATCCCAGATCAAGTCTGGGATGACAGTTTTTTTAAGAGGGTAAAACCATTTTTTAAAAGTATTTCCTATCAACCCACCAGCCATTTAGCCTATCCGCATCCATATCAACTTATTGCCTTAACAACTTATCAACTTATTAACTAATAAACTGACCAACTAGTTAACTACTTCCCCCTCAACGGGCCCTTCTTCGTCTTTCTTTTCCTCCGAGTCGCCTTCGGCAGAACCCTCGGGAGCATCCCCGGCCGGCTGCTCGGCGCTTTGATACATGGCCGCCCCGACTTTTTGAATAGCTTCACTAAGTTCGGATGTAGCCTTTTCCATTTTTTCCTTATCTTCAGCTGCAATTGCCTCCTTAAGCGCCGCGATCTTTTCTTCCACATCTTTTTTGTCATTCTCGGAAACTTTGTCGCCGGCGTCCTTCAAGGTTTTTTCAGAGGTATAAACTAAGGCATCGGCGTGATTTTTAGCCTCAATTATTTCCCTTTTCTTTTTATCATCCTCGGAATTTGCTTCCGCTTCCTTCTTCATTTTTTCCACTTCGTCTTTGGAAAGCCCGGACGACGCCGTAATGGTAATTCTTTGTTCCTTGCCGGTAGCTCTATCCTTGGCATTAACATTTAAAATTCCGTTAGCGTCAATATCGAAAGTCACTTCTACTTGCGGAACCCCTCTTGGCGCCGGCGGAATGCCGTCTAAGATGAACCTGCCTAAAGTTTTATTATCCGATGCCATTTCCCTTTCACCCTGAACAACATGAACTTCAACGGAAGTCTGGTTATCGGCCGCCGTGGTAAAGACCTCCGTTTTAGAGGTTGGAATAGTAGTGTTTCTTTCGATTAATTTAGTTGCAACGCCGCCCAAAGTTTCAATGCCTAGGGAAAGGGGAGTAACGTCAAGCAAGAGAATGTCTTTTACTTCCCCGCCGAGGACTCCGCCCTGGATAGCCGCACCAATAGCCACAACTTCATCCGGATTAACACCCTTTAGCGGCTCTTTGCCAAAAATTTCCTTAACTTTTTCGGCAATTAAAGGCATTCTGGTTTGACCGCCGACAAGAATAATTTCATTAATGTCTTTGGCTGCAAGTCCCGCATCTTTTAAAGCTTTTTTGCATGGCTCTATGGTTCTTTCAACTAACGGTCTGGCAATTTCTTCCAGTTTTGCCCGAGTAACGGTCATAATAAGATGCTTAGGCGTACCGCTGGAATCCGTAGTAATAAACGGGATATTAATTTCTGACTGCATGGCAGTTGATAATTCGCATTTGGTTTTTTCGGCGGATTCTTTAAGCCGCTGCAAAACAGTTGCGTCTTTTGATAAATCAATGCCTTGATCTTTTTTAAATTCAGCTATGATGTAACCTATAAGCGCCTGGTCTAGGTCGTCACCGCCAAGGTGAGTGTCGCCGTTGGTTGCTAAAACTTCAAACACGCCGTCGCCTAATTCCAAGATAGAAATATCAAAGGTGCCGCCGCCAAAATCGTAAACAGCAATTTTTTCTTCCTTCTTTTTCTCTAAGCCGTAAGCAAGTGCCGCCGCCGTCGGCTCGTTTATAATTCTTTTCACTTCAAGCCCCGCAATAATTCCGGCGTCTTTGGTTGCTTGACGCTCGGAGTCGTTAAAATAAGCCGGCACCGTAATAACAGCCTCGGTTACTTTTTCTCCCAAATACGCCTCGGCATCAGCTTTTAGTTTTTGCAAAATTAAGGTTTAACGCCGCCATCAGCTTTTTCTACTTTGTAAGGCAGAGTTTTAATTTCTTCCTGAACGTCTTTTTCGGAAAACGACCGCCCGATAAGTCTCTTTATGGAAAAGATCGTGTTTTCCGGATTCATTACTGCCTGTCTTTTAGATAGCTGGCCAACCAGTTTTTCCTTATTTTTAGTTTCCGCCACTACGGATGGGGTTGTTCTATTTCCTTCGGCATTAGCAATAACCGTCGGACTTCCGCCTTCCATAACAGCCATACAGGAATTTGTTGTTCCCAAATCGATTCCTATAATTTTTCCCATATAAATCTCCTTTTTTTATTTATTAATTTTCTATTTCTTTGTCATTCTGAACTTGATTCAGAATCCATTACTTACACGCAACCTAAGAGTTTCTGGATCCCGCATCAAGTGCGGGATGACAGAAAAAAAGCTTTATTCTTTTCCCTTCGCTACTTTTACTTTTGCCGGACGCAAGACCTTATCGTCATATATATAACCCTCCGAAAAAACTTCCAAAACCGTACCTTCCGGCTCATCGGATTCCTCGCTAAATATTGCTTCATGAAAGTTTGGATCAAATTCTTTACCTACAGCGTCAATCCTTACAAGCCCTTTCGAAAATACAATCTCTTCAAATTGCTTTTCGATATTTTTTATTCCTGTTACCCAATCATTATCTTTTATATCTTCAGGGACATGCCTTGCCGCGGAACCAAAATTGTCCAACACTCCCAATAGCTCTATAATTACCGAGCCTTCGCCGAACTTTATCCAGTCTTTCTTTTCTTGTTCTATACGGTTTTTAAAATTCACAAAATCTGCCTGGGTTCTCTTAACCAAATTTGTAAGTTCTGAGCGTTCCTTCATTAAATTTTCTAACTCAAGATTTTCTTCTTGTTTTTTGTTTATTGTTTTTTGTTTTTTTACCATTAGAATTCCTCCAAATAATCAGATATTAGATTAACTAGCGACACGGTTTTTTCGTAAGGCATTCGGGTTAAGCCAATTACCCCAATTATGCCCCCCATATGGTTGGGAGTCGAAAATCTTGAAAAAACAAACGAACAATTTGCCTCTTTTCCAATTGGATTTTCGCCGCCTATAAAGATCATTATATCTTTTGACTTTGGTAGCTCATGGACCAAAGAAAATAAGTTATCAAATATTTCGGCAACCCTTAAAGCCTGAAGCGGAGAACGCATAAAATCCGGCTGACGGAAAATATTTGAGAGCCCGGAATGGTAAACGTCTTCACCGTAAGCAGCAATAGCTGCACAATTGGTTCTTTCGGCCAAGGTTTTGGTTGCCGCTTCCAAGGCTCTTTCAAACCGCTGCATAGCATAAAGCTTTTTCTTTATAGCCGCTTGTTCTCTTAAAGCCACGTCATAACGATCCAACAAATTGTTAACGTAAAACCGGTATCCCTTTTCTGTCGGGACGCGGCCTGCCGAAGTAAACGGCTGATAGACAAAGCCCAGATCCTCAAGTTCTGCCATTACATTCCTTATGGTCGCTGAAGACAGAGACAGGGAATATTTATGGGCAAGCACCTTAGATCCAACGGGTTGGGCAGACTCTATATAGGTCTCTATGATGGCATCTAATATAGCCAACTTTCTATCATCCAGCATCTTTTACTCCTTACGGCCTAACCCTTTAGCACTCTCACCCCTAGAGTGCTAATATAAATATAATACTATGATCCGCATGTGTCAAGAGATATTTTTTATCAATGTTACCAGTTGACAATGGAATTCTTTCGTTATATAATACTACGATCCTTAAATTTTTAGGGATCAACACCTCTTTCTTTGTGCAGATAGCCCCTTACCAAAAAAACTTAGTTCTTCAAGTTAAAATGGTGTGCCCCTTTGGGCTTCTGCTGCTTTATGATTTATTTAGAAGAAACCTGGGGTGGCCTTCAGGAAAAATAAATCAGAAATTCGCTCCGGATGATACTTTTAAAATTCAAAACTTTAAACTTATCCGGAGCTTTTCTTTTACCTAAATATATTCCCACCTTCCGCCTTCGCACAAGGCTACGATGGACAAGTCGCGGGAATAACAAAAATTGAAGGGTAATATAGAGAGATTGCCACGTTCACTTTGTTCACTCGCAATGACAGATAGAATGGATTCCCGATCGAGTCGGGAATGACGGGCGATTAAAACCCCCAAGCTCCGCCGGTGAATTGCAGAGTAAAGTACAAAAGAAGTGTTGCAAATAAAATAAAAATGGCCGTAATGGCTGTTCTATTTTTTATTTTAGACAGAATCATAAACATGGGGAAAGCCATGTAGGTGTATCTGGCATTGCTTATCCCCCAGCTGTAAGACGAAATAAAAATGAGCGAGGATAACGAATAAATACTGTAAATTGACGGTAAAAGCCTGATGCCAATCAAGGAAATAATTAAGCCGAAAAAAACAAAAATGGCATTCCAGCCGTTTGTCATCATAAAATAATTATCAGAAATCGAACTCATGCGAAAAGCCATCCCCTTTACAGTATTAAATGACTCGGAAAACGGCACTATAAGATGTTTGCCGGAAAACAAATTTTGGGCATATTCCTTCTGAAAAAAGAAAAGATCGCCATAGTAATATAAATTAATCATAAAATAAATAAAAAGACCTACGGCCGGAAAAATCATTAAATTAATTTTATTTCGAAGTTCGACTTTTTTTGAAAAAATTAAATACAAAATAACCGGCAGCAAAACAATTCCTGATGTTCTGGTTAAAATTGAAAGGCCGACCAAAATGGCGGCCACCAAATACTTTTCTTTTCTGACATAATAAAAGAACATGATGACCAGCATCAAAAAGAGACCCTCGGTATATATTGTTCCCGTAAAATAAGCCATTGGATATAAGTTAAACAAAAAAGTGGTAACATATGCCTTTTTTTCGTCAAATTCTTTTTTCACCAGCTTAAATAAATAAATTGAAGCAACCAAAGCGCAGGTTAAAGAAATTAACGCACCTGACTCAACTAAAGACAAAGGCGTTACTGACGAAAGCGTCTTTATAAGAATCGGGTAAAGCGGCGGAAAATGACTTAAAAATTTTTGATAATCTTCCGGATCATTTGGCGCCGTATATCCAAACTCCGCTATGGTTTTATATGCCCTTGAGTCCCACCTATCCCAAATAGAAATTGCAGTTTCGCCGGGATATTTTGAATAGTTAAAGTTAAAATCAGCCCAAAAAAACAAAAAAGCTTTAATTAAGATAAAAACGCAAACTATAAAAATATATTCACGGTTTTTCTTAAAGAAAGCTTTCATTAATTTTATTTTACACTATTTTGGCAGTCATTGCGAAGTAACTGCTCACAATCGTCATTGCGAACGATCCGGCAGCCACCGGAGAGTGCGGCAATCTTGTTTCAAGCAGAGGAGATTGCTTCGTTTCACTCGCAAAGACGCAGGGTTGTGAGTAGATACATTGCGAAGAGTAATCGACGAAGCAATCTCAGCTTTATAGGACAAGCTTGCCACGGCTTCGACAAGCTCAGCCTCGCAATGACAAGGAGATAAAAAGGGTCAGGCAAATGCCTGAACTAATTTACACTTAAACTTATATTACAAAATGGTATGATTTAGTAGATAAAGCCATTACCGTTTTCGTCATTCCGGACATTCCTTCAAAAAATACAATCAGTTGATCCGGAATCTATGGATTCCCGCACCCGCCCGTCTTGGCGAGTACCAAACGAGACAGGCGGGAATGACAGAAAAGGAGCGGGAATGAAAAAAGAAATGAAAGGATGTTATAAAGAAAAATATGAAGCACAGAATAAACAAAGTAAAAAGAGAACATTCGTTAATTGACGGCGCCATTAAGGCATTAAGTCCTTTAATTAATGACGAAGAAGTTACAAGCATTTTGCCCGGCCCAATTACTAAAAGCCGAACTTTCACTAAAACCGAACTGACCTTTCAATATAAAACCGAGACGGGAGAAAAGTGGCTAATAAAAGGCCACGGCGCCGTGCAGGAAATTTTTATTATTAGAAAAAAATAAGACTGTCATTGCGAGAGAACGAAGTGAGCGCGGCAATCTCATCAGGAAAAATATTTATGGCCAATTTTTACATTTATATTTTATCGAATAAAGAAAATGGCGTTTTATATATTGGAATTACAAATAATTTAGAGAAAAGGGTTTGGGAGCATAAGGAAAAAGTAGTTAAGGGTTTTACCAATAAATATAACGTCGACAAATTGGTTTACTATGAAATTGCGAATGATCCGACAAATGCTATTGCAAGAGAAAAGCAATTAAAAGCTGGCTCCAGAAAGAAGAAGTTGGATTTGATTAGTAAATTTAACCCCAGATGGGTAGATCTGTATTATCAACTATGAGATTGCCACGTCCGGCAAAGCCGGACTCGCAATGACATTGCCCTGAACATTTTTTTTATTCAATTGAGCACAAAATGCTATTAAAATAGCCTGAATACAAAAGGGCTTTTATTAATAACGGAGCAAAATAATAGCACAAGAAACCCATTGACCTACTAGCCTATTGGCCAATAAACCTATCCAATTCTCTTTCTTATCATCGAAAATTTGGGGTATTTTTTTTCTAATTTCACCCAAACAATATGGTCTTTGGTCCCCGGATTTGCAATACTAACCTGTCCGTTTTTATCAAAAATGTCTAAAATTTTATCGCTAAAAACTTCACCCGGCGTTAAAACCTCAACTTCATCCCCTACCTTAAATTGATTTCTTGTCAGCAGTTTGGCACCCGTTTTTTCGTTCTTTTCTATGACTCCAAGAAGATTATATTTTCTTATTTGTACCCTTTCAGGATACACCTCGCCCTCTTTTGCCTTGCCCAGTAAAAACCCCGTTGTATAGTCGCGATAGTTTATTTTCTCGGTTTCTTCCAAAAGTTCCGGCAATGCCTCTTTATAATGGCCTTTTTTAAGAGCCTCTAGGGCGCTTCTATAAGCATTTGCTATTACCGCCACGTAATATTCGCTTTTATTGCGTCCTTCCACCTTCAAACCGGTAACCCCCACATTTAGCAGCTTATCCAAATGATCAATTAATCTTAGGTCTTTCGAATTAAAAATATACGTCCCCTTTTCGTCCTCTTCTACCGGAAAAAACTCTCCGGGTCTTAACCTTTCCTCAATTTGACCTTTATAAAGCCAGCGGCATGGCTGGGCGCAATCACCCTGGTTAGCTTCTCTTCCCGTCATAATTGCAGACAATAAACACCGGCCGGAATAAGAAATGCACATGGCGCCATGAACAAATACTTCAAGTTCAATATCCGGCACTTTGTCGTGAATTTCTGTTATTTCTTCAATAGTAAGTTCACGGGCTAAAACAATGCGCTTAACGCCTAAATCCTTCCAGAATTTGACGGATTGCCAATTGGTGGTATTGGCTTGCGTTGAAAGATGAATTGGAATATCGGAATTTTCCCTGACAAAATTTATGATCCCCGGATCTGAAGCAATAATGGCATCCGGCCCAAAGGCGGCAATTTTTTTAATATCCTCTTCGATTTTTTCCAAATTGTAATTATGAGCAAAAATGTTAAATGTAACATAAAATTTCTTACCCAAACTATGAGCTAAATCTATGGCTTCTTTTAAAGTATAAAAATCAAAATCCACCTCCGCTTTTCGAAGGCTGTATTTTGCTAGTCCGCCATAACAGGCATCGGCGCCATAAATATAAGCAATTTTAGCTTTATATAAATCCCCTGCGGGTAAAATTAATTCTGACTTCATAATTTGATTATTATGATAGGTATTTTTTAATATCGGCGTTTTTCTTTTGAGCGTCTAGCCAATCCTGGAAGCTTTTGCCTTTAATTAAAATGTGTCTTGCTTTAATTTCTTTGTCTTTAATATCCGTTACCTGGATAATATGATAACCGTACACCGTTTTTACAACGCCGGAGATTTCATCCTTTTTTAATGCAAATGCGGCATCTTCAAACTCTTTTACCATCTTACCTTTGCCAAAATAACCTAAATCTCCGCCATTTGCAGCAGATGGATCCTGACTGTATTTTTTGGCAAGATCGCCAAATTTTGACGGATCGGCCTTAACTTCGGCTAAAATCTGCCCTATCTTATCTTTAGCTTCTTTATTTTGATTATCGTCGCCGGTAATTTTTTCGGCTACTTTTTGCCTTAGAGTGGTGTAATAAATCTGATTTTTAAAATCCTGAATGGACCACTGATAGTAATTTGCCAATACTTTTTTAAGCTCGGACTCGCCGCCATTGGCCTGTTCCAGTCTCTTGTATTCATTATTGACATCTTCATTAGTCAATTTTATACCATTAGTGGCAGCAAATTGACCAATAACAAGGTCTTCTATAAGCTGGTTTGATATTTTTTCCTGCAGGTCTAAGTAGGTTTTTTTGCCTTCAGCGGAATTAAAATCCACCTTCTTTGCTTCCTGTTGGAAGTTGGCAATTGCATTTAATTTGTTGTTGTATTCTTTTACCGTTACCGTGTCGCCGTTCACTTTTATGGCCGGGTATGGAATAACTTCGGTTACAAAATCCACAACCTTGTTTTTCCAATGATATTTATAAATCCCTAGAGCCATTACGCCTGCCACTACAATCACTAAAATTAAAACCGAACCAATAGCAATAGAGGTAATTTTTAAATTTTTTCCCTTGAATGATATTTTAGCCATTTTTTAATACTCCTTAAGTATTTTAATTAGGATACCATATTTTTTAATTTTTTTCAACCTGTCAAAATTACTACTCGTTTGTTTTGGTTATCATCCGCACCACTTCTTCCGAAGTGACCTTGGAATTTTTTGGCCGAGCGTCTAATATTAAGTCCCGGGCATCTGCCGGTTGCTTCACATCGTATAAATCCAAGGTAAGTCCTATGCCGATAACGTGCAAAGTACCGTAATGAGCCATATTGGCCGCCATGCCAATTTGTTCGTACGTAATATCTAAAATTCTGTCCAATTGAAGTTCTTTGACCTCTTTTTTGAAGATTCCGTTCTGCTCGATACAAATAAGCCGCTTATTGGTAATTATATAATTTGTAAAATACCAAAGCAGCCAGCGATATAAACTCCAGCTCCAAATATAAGCTAGTAATAAGAAAGATATTAACTGCAAAATAGTGCTTTTAAAAAAGAAAACGCCGCATAACCCAAAAATAGTACCAAAAGGCAAGCCATAAATAGCCCACAGTCTTTCCGCATAAAGACTGCCTTTTAGAACTTCAACTTCTTTCTCGCCCGGTTTTAGATCCACCGATAACTGCATAACTTTATAATAAACTACGGGTAGCTGAAAAGCTATCTTTTTTTATCTATCTTTTTTTATTGAGCTCTTGTTTGTAGATACTTGGCATAACCCTTTAAACTGTCATCCCCCAATCAAGTTGAGGGCAGGCTCTGCGCTTGTTTCAGGGTCTATGCTTTCTGGATTCCGGATCAAGTCCGGAATGACGACTTAATGTTAGTTCATTTATGGCGTTTTCATACATAGGCAAGGCAATTTCTTTGGCCTTTTCACTTGTAATCCGATTATACATATAGTCAAATTTGACCCGAACCTTATCATAACCTAGTAATGGAATCATGCCAATAAAATGCGCAACGTTTGTCTCTAAAAAACTTATACTATCTGCATCTTTTAAAAGATCTTGCTCTTCATTGCCACCTTCCTCATGGCGGGAGACTAGCATTTTCGCTCTCCTGACAACATCTTTTTCAGCACCATTTTGTAACAAAAAATTTGCCAGCATATTTGAAGCATCTTCCTGATGAGATTTGATCAAATCCTTGTCTTGTGTTCCCTGACTGCTTTCTTTCATTCTTTGCCTTTGTTTTTCCAAATTATAGATTCTATCAAAATCATGAGCAATTCCGGCAATTTTAAAAGCTTCGTCAGCGCTTGGATCTAAAATCGTAACCCAATGTGCAGTTCTTTTAAAATGCGGGATAAGTTCTTTTAAGGCCGAATCTTTTTCGCCAGCATCATCAATAAATTCTTCAACTTTTTTATATAAATTCATAGTCATAGTTTTATGGCGCCCCTGGAGGGAGTCGAACCCCCAACCTCTTCCTTAGGACGGAATCGCTCTATCCATTGAGCTACAGAGGCCAAAAAATAATTTTGAATTTAGAATTACGAATTACGAAATTAAAAAACTGATTCAAAATTCATAATTAATAATTCGAAAATTTGTCACAAAGATTATACCAAAATTCCTCCCGTTTTTCCATGAGAAATTTTTTAAATCACTATTTATGAACCAATCTTTAAAACATTGCCTTATGATCCGGTCTGTCCCACTGATGAATTTCTTCTTGGGAAAACCAGTGACAAATTTCTTTTTCGGCCTCTTCCTTTGTTTCAGAAGCATGGGCTAAATTTTTAATTGCTCTTTTTTCCAAATTAGCCGCCGCGGGCGAATCAACTGAGAAGTCGCCTCTTAAGGTACCAATTTCTGCCTTGTTCGGTAAAGTTGACCCAACAATTTTTCTAACCATATCACGCGCATGAACACCCTCAACAACCATAGCCACCACGGGAGCTTCCGTCATGTAATCAATCAGCCACTTTCTTACCTTTTTTCCGGCTTCTAAGTTGTCGGCAGTACCCATGGCTTCTTTAAGATCAATTCCCAGTTCGTTAAAAACATTAAAGCCCTTGTCGCCAAGCCTCTTTATCCAAACTTCGTCTGTTGGATAATGATTGGAAATATGTTCAACCGAAGGCTTTACCATTTTTAAAGCTATTATCTGAAGTCCCCGTTGCTCCAGTCTTTTAATAATTTCACCAATCAATCCTCTTTGAACTCCATCCGGTTTTACCATTACAAAAGTTCTTTCAACTGCCGGCTTTGCCATTTATATCTCCTTTTTTTATATGCCCCCTCGTCTTTGCGAGTGAAACGAAGCAATCTCCTCATACTCGAAACAAGATTGCCGCGCTCTTTTCAATCGCTCGCAATGACGATTGTGAGCAGCTACTTTTATATTTCCAATATTTTATCAAACATTTTCGAACTATTATAGGGTCCAATGATTGCAAGATTAAGCTTTTCTCTTAAAAAAAGGTCTTTGGCAACTTGCCGAACTTCATCAAGACTCACTTTATCAATTTCTTTTTTAATTTGGTTAATATCTAAGGTGTCGCCGGTGTAATAAAGTTGAATGGCCGCATTAATTGCCAGGTTACTAATATCTTCCATACTGATTGACAGGATACCCTTGTAATATTCCTTCGCTCTTGTTAGCTCTGCTTGAGTGACGTTTTTGTAAACATTATCATACTCTTTTAAAATTAGTTGAAGCGCTTCTTCCGCTTTTTCTTTTCTAACGCCCGCCATGGTTGTCATTTGTCCGGCATCGCTTAAATTTTCTGACCTGGTGCTTACGGCATATGCCAGTCCCCTTTTTTCCCTTAACTCCATAAACAACCTGGAACTCATATTTCCGCCAAGAATAATGCTTAGTATTTTAGCGGCCAAGCGTCTTTTATCGGTAAACGGGATGCCGGGGACGCCAATTTGCAAATGAGCCTGCTGGATATCCCGCTCTTCAAAAATTAGCCTTGGTTGATCTTGAAGAGGTAAAATCTCCGGCTTATTTATTTGCCTGCCCTCCTTAAAGCCGCTTAAATATTCTTCGCCTAAACCGTTTTCGTTTTTTAGGTTTCCGGCAATTATTAAATACGTATTTGGCGCGCTGTAATAGTCATCAAAATAGTTGGTAAAAGTTCCTCTATTAAATGCCCTAACCGTTTTTTCTTCTCCGGCAATCGGTAGACCCAAGGTTGCATTGGCATAAACCAAACCATCATAAAGATCGCCAATATGCCAGGACGGATTATCCTTATACATTTTAATTTCTTCAACAATTACCCCTTTTTCTTTTTCTATTTCCGTCTCGTCAAACTTTGAATTTAAAACCAAGTCCGATAAAAGGTCAATTGACTTTGACAAATGCTCGCCGGCCGATTTTATATAGTAATAAGTATTTTCCCTGTCAGTTGCCGCATTCACGTAAGCCCCCAAACCGTCCGCTTCGCAGGAAATATTAAAGGCATCCGGTCTTTTTTTGGTGCCCTTAAACATCATGTGTTCCGTAAAATGAGCAATGCCGTTATTTTTAAGGTTTTCCATTCTTGAACCGGCTTTTACAAAATAAATCACCGAAACAGTTTGGGCACCTTCAACCGGTATTAAAACTAACTGGGAGTTATTTTTTTGCTTTGTCACCTGAATTTTCATGAGCCGCCTTTCTATTACGCTTAAGTTTCTTTCGCCGAATTGCAAAAATAATGGTGGCTAAAATCATAATGGCAATCAGTATATCCGCCTGGTGAAAATAGGTTTTTATGCCTTCCCAATTTTCTCCCAAGTTAACCCCCAAAAGGGTTAGCATAATAGTCCAGGGAATAATGCCAATAACCGAATAAAGAAGGAATTGCTTAAAAGGCATCTTAGCAAGTCCTGCCGGCAAGGAAATAAAAGTTCTGATAATCGGTAAAACACGGCCGATTAAAACAATTTTGTTACCGTATTTCTCAAAAGCTTTATCAGCGTGATGTATATGGCTCTTTCTGATAAGCACATATTTTCCGTATTTTTCTAATAAAAGCCTGCCTTCGGTGGATCCGATCCAGTAAGTTATAACCGAACCTATAGTTTGACCAACCACGCCCCAAAAAACAACCGGCCAAAATGAAAAATTGCCTTTAAAAACCTGGTACCCGGCAAAAGGCATAACCACCTCCGAGGGTACGGGAATACAGGCGCTTTCTAAAGCCATAAGAATCACTATCCCAAAATAACCCATTCCCAAAATGATGCCGGTTACTGTTTCAGTAATAAAATGAAGTATTGCGCCCATATATTGTTTCCATTTAAAATAAAAATAAAATTATTAATAATGATAGAAATAAGCGATAATAAACAAAAATATTAAAGTTATGATTGCTTATATATTTTAACAAAAATTTGACGGCAATAAAACCAAAAATTGCCGAACTTATTATACCTGCAGCGTAAACCGATATTGAATTACTTGTAAAATCAACTTCTTTAAGCTCAAAAAGACCGGCACCCAATGTAATGGGCAGCGAAAGTAAAAAAGAAAATTTGGCGGCGCTTTCCCGATCAAATTTTAAAAACCTGCCAAAGCTTATAGTGGTACCGGACCTGGAAAAACCGGGAACCAAAGCTAGAATTTGGGAGGCTCCGATAATTAAGCTGTCTTTAGCAGTTATTTTATCCAAGTTTTTATGACGAACCATATAATGATCTGCGATAAAAAGCAAAGCGGTACCAATTAAAAGTGCCCAAAGGATAACAAAAGTACCCCTAAAAATCGATTCTGCCAAATTTCGTAAAAAAACAGCCGCAATAATTGCCGGGATTGAACCCAAAACTATATACCAAGCCATTTTTTCATCAAAGGTTTCAATTTTTCTTTTTTTAAAAGAATCAAGGGCGCCCTTAACAATCTTTTTTATGTCTTTTTTAAAATAAATGAAGATTGCTAAAAAAGTTCCCAGATGTATAGAAGCATCAAAGCCAAGCCCTAAATACGGCCAATTAAAAAACCTTGGCGCCAATACCAAATGAGCAGATGACGATATTGGTAAAAGTTCGGTTAATCCCTGAATAGCCCCTAAAATTATTGCCTGAAATATTTCCATGTAGAACTATTTTACCTTAATTATGCGCACATTTGAAGTGCTATAAACCGTTTTGCCAATTTCTGAAAGAACGGGATTATCTAATGCGCCGTATTGACTTTGCTCTAAGGCGCCGACAAAGATATAGTCCAGATTATATTGCGCAATAATTTTTTGAGCGTCTTCTGAGCTCTCGGCATTATAAAGTTTTTGCATATCGCCCTGAATTTCAAAAAGACTGTCAGATGATCCATGCCAGCCCCACTCGTGACCTACCCAACCCAATGGTGTTGAAAGACCCGTAAAAGTAGAAACCCTTGAATCATCCGTGTAGCTTTCCCCCGGTTTTTCGGCAATAACTTTTGCCCCTTTTACGTTAGCATTAAGCCAAGTTATGGCCGCAAAGTCTTCCGGATATTTCTCTTTTAAATAAATTGAACCGTCTAAACCGTATTTGCGGTCAAAATTATCCGCCGAAACCTTTACGGAATTGGGCATATAGTAAATTGATGCCACAAACAAACAAAAAGCGACCGGCAAATAAACAAATTTTTCTTTGCCAAAATGCTGGGTAACTTTGTAAGAAATATAAACAATGGAAATGCTTAAATAAAGCCACAATTGATAATAAAGTTTAAAAATGGTGTTTGCCCGCTGATATTCGATGCCGTAAATATCCTTTAAATAAAACATCTCACAAAAAACAATGACAAAAAAAGACATGGCAATTAAAAGATAATTAAACTTATCCTCTGTTACTACTTTCCCGTCTTCATACATTAGAATAATTAACAAAAAGCCGAGTATGAAAACAAGCGGCAATATTTGACCTATTTTATAGGTTAAAGTACCCACCAACACAACCGTCAAAAGCGGCAAAATAAAGTCCCTTCTGTCTTTTACCTTTTTTAGAAAACTGGCAATAAGGTAAAAAGATAGGACGAACATCTGCAAACCAAAAAGCAGCAAAAAATTTTTCAACTCGGTTCGAGGAGCGGTAACTATTTGAAATCCTTTGGATCCCGGATCAAAAAATAAATAAAAAGGAATTATTCCGATAGCGCTTATTAGAGTTAACAAGGAGCCGAATTTTACAGTTTGCTTGAAGCCTTTTAAACTGAGGCCATTTTTAGATAAAAGAGCTAAGCCTAAAAACAACATATAAATTAAAAAATCCCAAGAATTAGTAACAAACATTATGCTGTACAAAATGCCCATCGGTATCCATAGATATTTAATATTTTCTTTTATGACAAGATATAGAAATGTTAATGTCAGCAAGGCAAAAGGAAGGTTTAAATAATGGGCATGTAAATCTCCAAGCAGAAAACTATATAGGGGAAATTCATTGATTGTTCCCGGAATTATCCTAGTTGCTTCAGCCCACCAAACCGATGCTTCCTTTTTAACAAAAATGCCGTAAAAATAACTTAAGTTCCCCATAAAGGCCGCAACTATAATTGAAACGCCAGCCCAAAAATACTTTTTGGTCAAATTGTAAACAATACTAAATATCGCTACGGCATAAAAAACATAATTAGTTGCTACCATCAGATTAAATGTGACAGCCGACTTTATAAAAGTTAGTTTTGTTAAAATGGCGGTAATTAAATGTCCGAAATAATAATAATTTATTGCATTACCGGCCAGCCACGGATCTTGGGGCGGAAAATAATCGGTCCGAAGGATTGCGTTAACGAAGGCAAAATCCATAAACTTTTCGATGTCTTTTATGCCGGAGTGATAAAAACGATACCAGACGAAAAGCACAAAAAGAGCCAAAAATAGAAGTTCATAAATAAGCGCTTTTTTGATAAAATCTTTAGGCAAGACAAATTTTTGCTTATATAGAATAAATCCCGAAATTGCCGATAATATGATAACGGATACAATAATAACCGGTAAATTAAACTTAAATAACTTAAAATTCACAAGAAGCCAAGTTATGTAGCTTAACAGTCCGACTCCGATAATACGATAAAAAGGATAACCATAATCAGATAATTTCCCCAAGAAATAATAGCCAATAGGCAACGCTAAAATTCCAAGCAAAAAAATAGTTATATACCAAAGAATAATATCGAACATAAAGAAATTATAGCGGAAAAAATGCAATTTGTCTTGGATAAATTAGATATTAAGCTAAAAAATTAATTTTCAATTTTCATTGAATTTTCAGGTTCTAATTTTCAATTATTTATATTCACGCATATAACCATTGTCCATCCGGATCTGTACTGGAACGCGGAGTTAAACGAATAGCAATCTCGTTCATCTCTTGTAGGAAGATTGCCACGCCTTGCCTGGTAGTGACAAAGTACGAAATGCGCGATATTTCGAAAATTGAATTATTGTAAATTGATTGAAAATTGAAAATTGAGATTTAAAAATTATCCGGTTCTACTTTTTAAGCATCGTGAAAAACGCTTCTTGGGGGATATCTACCCGGCCTACTTTTTTCATTCTTTTTTTGCCGGCTTTTTGCTTTTCCAGCAGCTTTCGCTTCCGACTGTAATCGCCGCCATAAAGTTTGGCGGTCACGTCTTTTCTTAAAGCCGATATAGATTCCCTGGCCATAACCTTAGAACCAATTGCCGCCTGAAGGCTAATCTCGAACATTTGTTTTGGGATAACTTTCCTTAAATTTTCTAAAACCGGTCGCCCAATGTAACCCGCTTTTTGTCTTGGAATTATAACTGACAGCGGATCAACAATTTCACCGGCAATCAAAATATCAAGTTTTACCAGATCTCCCGGCTTATTACCGATAAAATCGTAATTGTACGAAGCATAACCGGAAGTCGATTTCTTTAAATTATCATAAAAATCGGTGATGATTTCGGCCAAGGGTATCTCATAGGCTATAACCACGGTCGTTTCTTCAAGATATTTCATATCCTTGTAAATTCCCCTAGCATCGTTGCAAAGCTCCATAACCGCTCCCAAATATGACGACGGCGTAATAATTTCTAAAGAAACATACGGCTCGGCAATTTCTTCGATTATAGACGGGTCAGGCAACTCAGAAGGACTATTTATGCATAAAACTTCGCTATTTTTTTGCAAAACTTCGTAAGATACGCCGGGGGTAGTTACCAAGAGATCAAGATCATACTCTCGCTCCAATCTCTCTCTGATGATATCAAGATGAAGCAGACCCAGGAAGCCACAGCGGTACCCGGGGCCGAGTGCCGGTGAATTTTCCGGCTCAAAAGCGAGCGAAGCATCATTTAGTTGAAGTTTTTCTAGGGCATCCCGAAGCTCCGAAGGCTCTCCGTCTACCATAAATATGGACGCAAAAACAAAAGGTTTAATATGTTTAAATCCCGGCAACGGCTGAAGCTCTTCTTTGGTTCCTGCTTCCTGGTTCCTAGTTCCTGACTTTGTGATAGTGTCGCCAACCTTGGCGTCTCGAACGGATTTTAGTCCCGTCACAATATAACCGATCTCCCCCTCTTCTAAGTTTTCGGCAGGCACGTATTGGGGTTTAAAATAGCCCACTTCCAAAGCCTCAATTTCTTTATTGGTTGCCATAATTTTAATTTTATCGCCTTTTTTTATCTGACCGTCCTTAATTCGGACATAGGCTATAACGCCCTTATAGGAATTAAAGACAGAATCAAAAATAAGAGCCCGAGTTACAGATTGTCCTTTAAATTCCGGTGCAGGAATTTTTTCAACAATAGCATCTAACAGTTCTTTAACACCGGTACCTTCTTTGCCGGATACTAAAATTATGTCCTCTTTTTTAACGCCGATAACATTAATCATTTCCTCCGTCACTTTTTCAATTTCTGCCGATGGTAGGTCTATTTTGTTAATCACGGGGATAATAACTAAATTCAGGTCTTGGGCAAGACGAAGATTGGTTAAAGTTTGAGCCTGAATTCCTTGGGTGGCGTCCACCAATAAAACCGCGCCTTCAACTGCCGCTAGAGAACGCGAAACCTCATAGGTAAAATCGACATGACCCGGAGTATCGATTAAGTTCAACTGATAAGCTGAATCTTCAATTTCGAATTTCGAATTTCTAATTTCTAATTTATCGTTTTGATCTTTAATATTTTGTGTTTTGAAATTGTTTAGTATTTCGGATTTAGGATTTAGGATTTCCCTGCTTGGAGTATAGTTCATTCTCACCGGCTGCAGTTTGATGGTGATGCCTCTTTCTCGTTCCAAATCCATCTGATCTAAAAGCTGCTCTTTCATATCTCTTTTAGACACAGTTCCGGTAAATTCCAAAAGACGATCGGCCAATGTCGATTTACCGTGGTCAATGTGCGCAATTATACAGAAGTTTCGAATATTCATCCGAAACATTATAGCAGAATTTAAGATTATTTTGAACCGTAATCGGCAATAAAGAAAAAAGGCAGTATCAAGAATCAATAATTATGAAAAAAAATCCCATATTCTATAATTCTATATTTTTATTCTTTGTTTGCCGTTAGAAACCCCTCTCCCTAACCTTCTCCCCGAGCAGGCTGTCTAAAAAGCTTAAAATCAACTAGATTTTGTCATTCGGGCCTGTCTCGTTTGGCACTCACCAAGGCGGGCGAAAGCGGGAATCCAGTCCTTAGGTCATTTTGGGGCATTCTGGATTCCGGGTCAAGCCTGCCTCGCTCGGGCCCGGAATGACAGTTCTTAGATAGCTTGCGAGGAAGAGGGGATAGACGACCCCCCCCTCCATGAAGGGGGGAAATAATGAGATAAAAATGTTTTTTGTTTTTTGTTTACTGCTTATTGTTTATTACCCTAGCTTTTGGCCAGAACTCTCTTTACCTTCGCTAAAATCTCCTGCGATTCCCGAATTTTCATCATCAGAGTAAGGGCGAAATAGATGAAAATGGAAATTAGGATAGAAAGAACAGTCTGCGGAAATAAGCCTTTGGCAATCTTGCCGCCGGAAGCCTGCACTAACGGATCAAATAAATAAAGCAAATAATGAGCCGCTACCCCCATAATGCTCGCTGCAAAAACCACCTTAATAAAATCAACTATAATTTCTCTATTGTAGAAATTGCCGACTTTTTTGTGCAGATAATATAAAGATAACATCATGTTTGCATATCCGGCCAAAACAAATGCCAAAGCAACTCCGCCGATACCAAGTTTTCCTTCATGGCCGGTAATGGGCAAATAAATATATGGCAAAGCAATTACTCCCAAAGCATTAACAATCATGGAAACAATTGCAATTTTTAATGGCGTTTTCGTATCCTGAAAAACATAAAAAGTTCTTGTTAAAAGCGGGAGTAGTCCTTGAGCCGCCAAACCCAAAGCAAATACCCCAAGAACATATGCGGTGGGCCCGGTACTCTCCCAACTGAAATTTCCAATACCAAAAATTAGCCGGACAATTTGCGCCCGAAGCACTATAAGACCAATAGAAGCCGGTATCATGAAATACAAAATTCTTCTAAAACTTAAAGAAAATGCCGCCCTAAAATCATCGTACCTTTTTTCGGTGATAGACTCTGACAAAAATGGAAAAACTGCGGTGGCTATTGCCACTCCGAAAACAATAGTCGGTAAACCCTGGATACTGTTTGCATAGTTTAAAATAGCAATCCCGCCGGCAAAATAAGAAGCCATTATGGTAGCAACCAGCAAATTAATCTGCGTAATTCCAATGGTAATGCTTCGCGGCATCATCAATTTTACGATTTTTCGTATACCCGAATCTTTAAAATCAAAGACTCGCTGAAAACTAAAGCCCGTATCTTTAACGGCCGGTAATTGAATTAAGGCATGAAAAAAAGCTCCGACAACAACGCCGATTGCAAGTCCGTAAACGGGAATAGCCATATTTTCAGCCAAAAAGACAGCTGACAAGATAATAGTAACATTGTAGATAAGCGGAGCCACCGAATATGCTACGAATTTTTTAAATGAATTCAATATGCCGGAAAAAACCGCCGAAATGCACATAAATATTGGGGATAAAAGTAAAATGCGAGTAGTGTTTACAGTAATATCCATCATGTTAATGCCCGATACAATTTTCCCTTTAAATCCCGGCACTAAAAGCGGCACCAAAAAAGGGGCAAATATGGCTATGGCTATGGCTGCAACAATTGACGCAAGGAGCATTAGATTTAAGAATGAGTTTGCCAATTTCCAGGCTGATTCTTTTTTCTCCTCGACTAATCTCTCAATAAAAATAGGGATAAAAGCCGCGGACAAAGCACCATAAATTAAGATATTAAAAATAAGGTCTGGAAGCCTAAAGCTAGCCATGTAAATTTCTGCAAAATGATTAGTACCGAACATACTCGCAATAATTCTTTCTCGATATAAGCCTAAGATATTAGACAATAAAGACGTTAAGCCTAAAATCATTGCCGCTGAACCAATCGTCAGTTTCTTTTTGGATATCTCATACAAGTATTTTTTCACCAACCCATTTTAGCATTTTTTGGGGTTGGTTTGAAGTGGGAAAAATTTGAATTACGAATTAAGAATTATGAATAAAGTATAAGAATCAAGAATTCTTGAATTAAGAGTTTTTTAATATTCTTTCATTCTATATTCACATTCTTAATACTTTATACCTGATTCTCTATTCTTGCTATTGTGTTACAATGGTGCAAGTACATTTACAACTAATTGAAGTAAATCGTATTTTCGTTGACGCATATCTGGGAAACCCAGACGATTACAATCGATATCTATATGAAGAAGACTTAGAAATTCATCTTCAGAGAGTATTTGACCGACAACGAAAAAGCAAAGAAAAAATTGAAGATTATGCGAGAAGAAAAGGCAGAATATAAAAACATAGCGGAGTAAAACCTCCGCTTTTTTAATGCCGCTTTTGTTTACTGTTATCTGTTTACTGTTTACTAAAAACCCGGCGGCTGCCGGGTTTTTTACTTTGCCTCTACTTTTTTCTTCCCCATAACCTGCTCGAATTCTTCAGCCGTTAGGGTTTCTTTTTCTAGGAGTTCTTTAGTCACTTTGTTTAGAATTTCGCGATTTTCGCTTACTACGTGTTCAGCTTTTTTTAACCCTTGCTCAATAATATCAGAAACTTCCTGATCTATTGCGTTGGCCGTGGCCTCAGAATAATCTTTAGTGTGTTCGCCAAGATCTCGGCCTAAGAAAACCAAATCTTCTTTGTGGCCAAAAACTCTGGTGCCCATTTTTTCACTCATTCCGTATTCCACCACCATTTTTCTAGCTAGTTTTGTTGCTTGCCTTAAGTCGTTTTCGGCGCCGGTTGTTACATTGTCTTTGCCGTAGATAATTCGTTCTGCAACTCTGCCGCCAAGCATCATGGCAATTTCGTCCTCAAATTCGGCCTTCGTATGAAGATACTTGTCTTCTTCCGGAATGCTCCAGGTATATCCTCCGGCGGAACCTCTTGAAACAACGGAAACCTTATGAACCTTATCTGTATGAGGGAGTAGATGGCCAACAATGGCATGACCGGATTCAT
Organism: candidate division CPR2 bacterium GW2011_GWC2_39_10; assembly: GCA_000993275.1. GTDB lineage: Bacteria > Patescibacteriota > CPR2 > CPR2 > CPR2 > GWC2-39-10. Next base: position 29,177 of record LBVV01000018.1, read on the forward strand.
GATAAGCCGTAATTTCTTTTTCTTTTTCGGATAAAATATGAGATTTGCGCTCGGGGCCCAGAAGGACTTTTTCTACCGCTTCGGTCATTTCAGCCTGATGAATAATTTTCTTGTTGCCTCTGCCGGCAAGAATAGCCGCTTCATTTATGAGGTTTGCAAGATCTGCTCCGCAAAAACCTGGGGTATGCTTAGCAATTTCCGCTAAATTGACATCGTCCGCCAAAGGCTTGTCTTTGGAATGAACCTTTAGAATTTCTTCCCTGCTCTTTAAATCCGGTGCGTCCAAAACCACTCTTCTGTCGAACCTTCCCGGTCTGAGTAAGGCCGGGTCTAATACGTCCGGTCTATTTGTTGCTGCCATCAAAATAACGTTGGTATCTTGTTCAAAACCGTCCATTTCCACCAAGATTTGGTTCAAGGTTTGTTCGCGCTCATCGTGGGATCCGCCAAGTCCGGCACCCCTCTGGCGTCCTACGGCGTCAATTTCATCTATAAAGATTATGCAAGGGGCGTTCTTTTTAGCTCTGGCAAACAAATCTCTTACTCTTGACGCGCCAACACCAACAAACATTTCCACGAATTCAGAACCGGAAATTGAGAAAAATGGCACTCCTGCTTCACCGGCAACAGCTCTGGCAAGCAAAGTTTTGCCTGTTCCCGGAAGACCTACAAGTAGAACGCCTTTTGGAATTTTGGCTCCAAGATCAGTAAATTTCTTCGGATTTTTTAGAAAATCAACTACCTCGGTAAGCTCCTGCTTTGCTTCCTGAACACCGGCGACATCCGCAAAAGTGACTTTCTTTTTATCGGGTCCAAAAAGTCTGGCTCGACTTTTTCCAAACATCATGGCCTGATTGCTTGACCCTTGAGCTTGCTTCAACATGGTGTAAAGAAAAAATCCGATAATTAGAATTGGCAAGACGGTTATGGCAATATTTAGCCAAAGACCGGTATTTCCGCCCGGCGTTACCTTAAAATTGTCAACCTTGGCCGGATCTACTCCGTAATCTTTTAAGATAGTGGTAAAAGACTGATTCGGACTGGTATAGGATTTTTGTTTCTTGCCGTCTTTTAACTCTATGGTTAACTTTCCGTTTTGTTCGTCAATTGACTTCACTTGACCGTCTTTAATTTCCTGAACCACTTTTGATACGGGAACATCCTCAATTTTTTGATTGTCGCCCATAAAAGCATATATTGCCGCAACAATAAATAAGCAGATCAAGAAATATATAAACGCCCGCGAAGACTTGGAATTCGGAGCCGGCTTTTGAGGCATTTTAGGTACTTTAGGGATTTTGGGTGCTTTAGGCAGTTTAGGTATATTTGGCATTTAATTCTCCTTTTTAGAAAGTAAAAGTTTATCATAATTATTATATATAATCAACGCACAAAATTAAAGAAGGCAAATTGAATAACTTCAAAACAGCGTAGACTGGACTTACGCAAAATAGCGCATCTATCCAAGCCAAAACCAAGTGAGATAAAATCTCTTTTCTCTACTGGAAGCGTATTTGTAGATACTCAGGCAGGAGAAAAAGGGATTTTAGACGCTTGGGATGGTTTGGGAGGTGTGGTAGGTTTGCGTCAGTCCAGTAAAGGCAAAATAGTATTAAACACAGCGAAAGGTTTTTCAGCAAGCTATTTAAAATATACCAATTTACTGCCAGCCGCCATGTTATTATGCTCTAGAAACTAAAAAAAGCCATCGGCCATAACTGAAAATTTATAATTTTTTTATTGCCCTTCGACTTTGCTCAGGGCTACCACAGTTCTAATATTTAATATATCGAAACTATTCCTTGACTAACTTCTTTTTTAAACCTGAATAGTGAGCTTGCCGAACTATGGTAGCAGGAGCGGGATTTGAACCCGCGACCCCAGGCTTATGAGTCCTGTGCTCTGACCAACTGAGCTACCCTGCCACATCGCAATACCTTACAAGGCTCCATAATTACTCTACAAGTAACTATCTCACCTTTCCATGATTGCTCCTATTTCATTAAAAATCTTTTCAGATTTTTATGAGTTTTTAAACTCCTTGATATTGATTCTTAATACCCCGTTGCTTAACCGCTTATCATACTGTTTTAAACTTTAGAATTATAAAATTGATTCAAAATTCGTCACTTACCCTAGATATTTTAACAAAAAAAACGTATCTTTTCAATTGTTTTGGCATAATGATTTTTGACATAACATCATTCTGGGAAAATGATCTCTATTTACTCACTAGGCCCATCAATTTGTCATCCCGCACCTAGATGCGGGATCCATTCTTCCTGGATTCCAGATCAAGTCTGGAATGACACTGTAGTTACATAGAAATTTTACA
>LBVV01000019.1 GCA_000993275.1 candidate division CPR2 bacterium GW2011_GWC2_39_10
AAAAACCCTTATGTGCTTATGTACTTTATCATCATTTATGATACCTATTGGTTCTTTAGATCGCTAAATGTTTCCCGAATTACGCTTATATCATACCGAGAACTAAGGCAAGCCGAAAAAATTGATTGGTTTACAAAAGTAAAACAAACCGAAAATTTAGGTGTTTCCTTGCAAAGCCTGACTCTGGCTTTGGACAACGTGAAAAAGAATTTGGAAAAAGCAACTTCGGCTCAACGCCCGCCACTAGACGCTAAGGAAAAAAGTATTAAGCTTAATATAAAAGAAATAAATAGGCTTAAAGCCGAAAAAATTGATGTTTATGACTGGAAAAAAGTTTACCACGTAATTAGTTATGCCACATTCAGAGAAAGCGCCGAAATTCTATCAAGAGCCGTAGATGCGCTTTTGAAAAGTAATTTTCCCTTAGACAAAATTATCTGCGTTATTGCCGGGGAAGAACGGGATCCTAATTTTAAGCAAATCGCCAAAGATCTAAACGAAAAGTATTGCCAAGGGTCGTTTCTTAAATTCTTATCCCTAGAACATCCAAATGGAATGCCAAATGAGGGTAAAGTTAAGGGTGCCGGCGTCTCCTGGGCAATTGCCGAAGTAAATAAAATGCTAAAAAAAGAAGGCATTATGCCGGAGCAAGTTATAGTATCTTCGTTTGACAGTGACACTCGGGTTCATAAAAACTATTTGGCGGCTTTAACATATGAATTTATTATTAACCCCAAAAGGCATAAAAAAAGCTTTCAGTCCATTCCCCTGTTTCATAATAATATCTGGTCCGCACCCGCTCCGAACAGAGTCATGGCAGTCAACTCTTCTTTTTGGCAAATGATAGAATCCATAAGGACTCGGCGTCTTAGAAACTTTGCAGGCCATGCAATGAGCATGAAGGCTCTCGAAGTGGTTGATTATTGGGACAGATACAGCATTGTAGAAGATGGTAAACAGTATTGGCGATCCTTTTTTGCTTTTAACGGCGATTATTCCGTAATTCCAATTTTTGTTCCCGTTTATAATGACGCCGTTTTAGCCGACACTTATCTTAAAACCTTAAAAGCACAGTATCTTCAAAGAAGGCGCTGGTATTACGGTGTTTCCGATTTTCCTTTTATAGTCATTAACTCCATAATAAATAAAAAAATTCCAATTCTGTATAGACTGCTCCAAGTATGGCGTCATTTTGAAGGCACAATTAGTCTGGCTACCGCTTCTTTAATTCTCGCTTTCGCGGCATGGCTTCCTCTTTTTCTAAATCCGGATTTCGGCAATAATAGTGTTGTCGCTCACACGCTGCCTATAGTCACCAGCCGAATTTTAACCATTGCCGGAATAGGCTTGCTCTCGGCAATGTGGATTAGCATTATTCTTCTGCCGCCAAAACCCAAAAATACTCCGGCCATAAAGTCTATTTCGATGATTTTGCAATGGTTTTTTTTACCGCCAATTGCTATAAGTCTTAGTACCTTTCCCGCCTTGGAAGCTCAAACCAGACTCATGTTCGGCAAGTATATCGGCTTTTATGTGACGCCCAAAACAATTAATAAAAATGATTCTTGATTTTAATGATATAATATAAATATGAATGAAAAAGATTTTTTAAAAATTCTCAATCAGCTTAAAAGCAACCTTAAATGTCCGCTCTGCGCGAAATCTTATAATGAAGGGGATATTAAATTTATGGGTAATTTTTTAAAGACTCACATTTTGGAACTTCACTGCAAAAGTTGCGACTTAAATGTAATTGCAACAGTAATTTTAAATCCGACAAAACACAAATATGAGCTAACTAAAACCGACTTTCAAAGATTAGGCAACATGCGCGAAATCACTGCAGATGAAATAATTGGCCTCCATGAGTTTTTAAAAAACTTTGACGGTGATTTTAAATCCAGATTAAGCTAAACATTTACACGATTTACGCACTTGAACCAGGAAACACCCCACATTACTCTTCGAGCGAAGTGAAACGTAGTCCTGAAGTTACATTAATGTAGTTCTCCACAAGGTCGAACAATATTGAAATGCGTAAATCTTGTTTATCACTTTATATAGTTGAACTCTCTTGGGTTTGATTTTTAATTGCCTAATTTAGCTTTTTCAATATATAGTGTGGCAAAATGTGAACCTTAAAAACTATCTATTAGAAGGAGATGGTATACATGAAAGTTTACGATCCGGACAGCTTAAGGGTGTTTTTTGGTCCAACCGGAGAGCACCTAAAAGAAGGTGTGCTTAAAAAAATAAGCTCACTTTATGGTCAACCGATTGAAGAAGGAAAATACACCCTCACCACTTTTAAAAACCAGGAAATCGAAATTGGAATTAATGAAAGCATTAGGGGCAAAACAACTTTTCTGGTTATGCCGATGCATGTTCCCCATAAAAATATATTTATTGCTTTATCTTTTATCAGAACGCTTAGCGAAAAAGCAAAAAAAGTTTATGTGGTATGTCCCAGTATTGCCTATACCCGTTCTGACAAAAAAGATAAATCCGGAATTACTTCCAATTTCAAACTGCTGGCAGATTTAATTTACAAAGCCGGCGCCGACGGAATTATTGTTATGGATTTACACGCCGAATCAGAAATGTATTTCTTTAGCAGCAAAATGGAAGTAGAGAGATTATTTGCTTCGTTCATATTAATTCCTGCCGTAAAAGAAATGATGCAGGACGAGGAATTTCATGTGTTTTCCCCGGACATAGGGGGCATGAAAAGAAGCAAAAAGTACAAACAAGCACTTGGTTGCGATAAAGATTGGGCATTTGATAAAGCAAGGATTGGGCCGAATCAATTGGGAGATATCAAATTCTTAGGCGATGCGGAAGACAAGTTGAGTTTGAGAAATTTAGTCGCCTTAATAGTTGACGATATGATTGATACGGCAGGATCAATTTGCGAAGTGGCAAAAAAACTTCATGAATTAGGAGTTAAAACAGTCGAAATTTTAGCAATTCATCCGGAATTTTCTGACCCTTGTTTTGAAAAAATCAATGATAGTCCTATTTCAAAAATAACGGTCACCGATTCCAGATACCATAGCCCGAAAAGACTGGCATTATGCAAAAAAGAAATCAAAGTCATATCAATTGCGGAATTTATCGGTCAGGCAATATATAATAATCATAACAAAATCAGCATGAGCGATCTTTTTATCGATATCAAAGAATAAAAAAACTACTTGGCGGAACCACCATAAAGGTTCCGCTTTTTTATTCCCTAACGAAACGGGAGGAGTGCGTGTAAATTAACTTCAACGTCCGGAGCTTACCCTGGGATAAAGACCCTTTATTTTATCCGGCCGATGGCGCAGGAAACAAAAGACTTGGCTTTTTTTGATAGCTTTTTTGCCTCCGGAGTTCCGGCTTTCGGATAGCCCATTTTGGTTAGAATTTTTTCTGCCGTTTCAACGCTACCTTCAAAAGAAACCGTTTGAGTTGAAACGTCAATTCGAACATCCTGTAAACCGGATTTTACGAGGCTCTCAGTGATATTTTTCTCACAACCGCCGCACTTTATGTTTACTACTTGTATCTGACTCATTTAAGTACTCCCCTTATTTGTCTTAATTATAACATAAAAAAATAAAAATTAATTAAAAAGACTTACGATTTCTCATGTATTGAATCGGCGGTATATAGAATTATTGCTCTTCTTACTTGAGCAAAATTAGATTTGTTATGTCATTCCCAACTCGATTGGGAATCCAGGAAAAATAGATTCCTGGCCAAGCCAGGAATGACATGTTGGGATTGTGAGCAGTTTCTTTTGTTTTTTTGTTAAATTATTTAAAAAACTTGCTATAATGCTATAATACAGATAAATAAAAAGGAGTTTTTATGGAAGGAGAAAGACCAACCGGAGCGGGACCTCGCGGCGAAGAATATTTTGGAACTACAAGACCGGAAAATGACGAGCAATTTTTAGGACAGAGCCTACCGCCCGAAAAGGAAGAGGACATTAGACCAAGAGATTTTACCTTTGAGGGCAAAGGCGAGGAATTTGGGGAACCAATTACTGACGAGGAAGGGAAAGAAACTGCTGAAAGATACAGACAGGCCGAAAAGGAAGAACCGACCCTTCAACCAGACGAAGAGAAATAGACCAGAAGTTGAAAAGCCGGAGGAATTGACAGTTCAAGTCTTCGATTAAACAATAACCAAGTACGCAAGTCTCGTATAGCCCAATTTTGTGGTAAAAAAAAGGCGGTGTCTTTTGACACCGCCTAAGGTTTATTTATATTCCTTCAATTCTTTATGAATCTAAACAAAATTCAAGGAACAAATATAAACACAGAATCAGGCAAAATAAAAACCAGCTACTTTATCTTTCTATTTATTTAATCTGGCGGCGAGGGCAAATTGTGTAAAATATTTGTTGAGGTCTTCAAGAGATGTTTTGTATTGCGGTTTGGTCGATATAGCATCGCATAATAATTCTCTTGAGCGCAAAATTTCTTTAAGTTGTTTTTTTCTTCGAGGATCGGCTACAGTCAGATCAATTAATTCTAAAGCCCTTATTAAAGCCAGATCTGCAGATTTTTTATCATTCCTTTTTTTAGAACTCGCAAGACGACTAACTTCACTGCCAATATTACCCATTTGCTCAAAAAGCGTTAATGTTTGCCACTCACCATTTGTTAATTTAGAATGTTGAGGCTTCATCGTTGCACCAATTTTTGAACAATAGTTATAATTTGCTCTTTTGTCTTAGGATCTTCAACATCCCTAGAACGATTATTTTGTGATGGTCTAATATTTATCATTGAATCAAATTCGATCCAATCCTCTTTTGAAGCATCGGGATACAAATTGATTCCCCATAAATCCTTTTGTTTAGCACCTTTTTCTAACAGGACTGCTTCCTCATCAGCATGGAGGTCGCCTCCGATAGCCATGATTTCATTCTCAACATCAACAACTGCTTTTACCAGATTTCCAAATTGGTTGCAAGAAATAGCAACTAGTTCTTTAAATGTGACATTGCTGTCTATAATTCTTATATCCATGAGTGGATAATAGCATAATCTCAATTATTCATAAAGAACAAATAGCTAAAACCGCCCTCACCTCGTCATTCTGAACTTGTTTCAGAATCTTGTCTTAGATACGAATGAGATCCTGAAATAAATTCAGGATGACATGAACAATATATTACTTCATTCTAAAGATGAGGGCTGGATCTTTCTTTAACTGTCTAGCTATCTCGCATTGCTTTAAACCGGCTTTTTTTAAAGCTGATAGCCTAATCCGATCATCTTGTGTAAGATGAGAGTAAGACATTGTGTCCTCCTTAGATAGTTAGTGACCATTCAATTACTATTCTACTTTTAGCTTTTTATATTTACGTCTGAAAATTGCAGTTCAGACTTGAATTCAAGGTTATCTGTCAAGAAGTGGAATTAGATAATAATCCGAAAAATAAAACTGTAAAAATTTGACATACTTGTTTGACAAAGAAGAGTATAATGTACTAATAGTCGTAAATAATAAAAGGAGAAAAAAATGGAAAAAAACACAGAAGAAACAATAACCACTAATGAGAGTATTACTAATACAACCGCAAAGACTCCATCAAAAAGAGAGGCAACCGGTTCTGAGACGATCGGGTATTTAGTCTATTTTCTTTTTGGAGCGCTGGAAATACTCTTAGCTTTCCGTCTTGTTCTTAAGCTGATGGGGGCAAATCCTTCAAGCACCTTTGTGGGTTTGATCTACGATCTAAGCGGAGTTTTTATCTTACCTTTTGAAGGAATATTCCGTAGAGGTTTCACGCAAGGCGTGGAAACAACTTCAGTTTTTGAGCCATCAACGCTGGTCGCAATTATTGTGTACACCATTTTGGCTTGGGGAATTGTTAAACTAATACAAATATTCTCTGGCAAACAACAACAAACGGATTAGTTTGTTTGAAATGTTTGGCTTAAGAATAGGGTACAAATAGAGGAGTTAAAAATATGCCTATTATTTATTGGATTATTTTTGGGCTAATTGCCGGAAGCATTGCAAATCTCATTGCGCCTAGTTCGCAAGGCGGGATTGTGGGATCAATCATTCTGGGAATTATCGGAGCTGTAGTTGGCGGTTATTTGGGACAAAGGTTTTTTGGAGTTGGAGTCACCGGATTTAATTTGATGTCTTTTGTTGTAGCGGTAGCTGGCGCTCTCATTGTGCTCTTTATCAGCAACCTATTAATGCGTAGCTAAATATCTCTCAACAAATGAAAATTTGTCCCCTCTTGCAATCTGGAAAATGAACTTTTTGGAATTAAAAGAGAGGCCAGCTAAGGCCTCTTTTTTAAGTGAAGCAAAATGGTTCTATTTTTTTAAACTCTTTTTTGCTCTTCCTTGCTGTTTGAGGGCTGATACGCGGGAACCACGGGAACGCCCTTTAGTTTCTTGTCTTTTTTTGGTTTCTTTGTTTCTTTTTTACTATCCCTGCTTTTTCCCATTTATCCTCCTAGTTTTAAAACTTTTATATCGCCATCTTACCATTTCCGACAACACAAAACAAAGCAATATCAAGGGGGGGGCTTCCTTAATCTCTCTGCTTAGTACAGAAGCCGTAGTTACCTAACCGAATAATTATTGGCGGCAAATAAGTACCATTGTTCTATTAATAAATTTGCAAAATTATTGTTTCTTGGAATCAACCCAAATGCTATCGCCGCCCTCAAGGTCGGTATTGTCGGTTTTAAAGGCCAGATATTTCCATGTTTGATCAGATTCATTTCGCGTGCTATGCATTTCATTTGCCTCGCAAATTAGGATATCTCCCGGAAAGCATTCGTATTCTTTTGCATCCACAATAAAAACACCCGTTCCTTCCATAAAATAGAAGATTTCCGTGGTCTTTTTATGATAATGATCGGTAGCAATTTCATGCGGATCAATTATTATCATCTGAACCAAAGCTTTATTTGAGATAAGATCAACGCCTTTGACAAAAACGTCTTTTTTATAGCCATCCCCTTCTACCATTGTCCCCTGTCCTGCTTTAATAAATTTCATATAACTCCTTTTTATCTTTATTATTACTCTTTATTGGAATCGTCATGTTCTATTGCGCTTCATTGGGCGAAGAGAGCACTGTTATAACTTATAATTCGGTGAATTCAATTAGTCTTATTTGTTTAGCATCTCCCAACAACCTCCTCGAGGTCTTTCTGCCCAGCGGGCAGCGTCTATCCACCATGAACAGACAAGGGTAATTATAGCAAAACAAGGAAGCAAAGGCAAAAAAGTCTCCCTACTTCTTCCTTAAGTATCTTGCCCAGTCTTCTTTCATTTCAATTAACAGTGGTAGGGCAATTTCCTTACTTTTCGAGAAACTTAATCTATCGAACTTATCTAGCTTTCTTTGAATTGATGCGTCTAAATTACTTGCAGATGCCCATTCTATAAATAACATATAGAGCTTCTTATCCTTATAAAGCGCGATTGTGTCGGCGTCTTTAATTATTTTTAGTTCTAGAGAATCCGATTTATATGATATTATTTCTTCAATTTTTTTCTTTTTCGCCTCGTCAATCTGTAGTTTACTAATATATTCTTTACTAACCGTAAGGTTTAGATCCTCATGACTGTAGTGCAGCGTTTCTTCGTCAGCAGGGTATGTTTTCCCGATATCGTGAAGCAAGGCAGCTATTGCCAGCACTTCAATATCGCATCCCGGAACATCTTCTGCTATTTCTAATGAAAGTTCCTTGACAATCAAAGAATGGTTATGCATCACGCTTCCATCGTTAAAACTAAAATGAGGATTTTTTGCAAAGGCTTCTTTTACAAAAGCCTCTGCGGTATTAATTAAATCTTTTGTTTTTTTCGTAGGCAGTGCATTCATGCCACTTATTATACATTAAAAGGCATTGTTCCGATATCGTTATTAAACAATATTGTTTAAATTTAAAAAGAAGATCAAAGGACATTTTAAGAGCACGAATGTTTCCCCAATCCTAATCTTTATACAATTACGGCATTATTATCGACAAATTTAGAATATGGGTACGCCTTTCCATTGGGATCAATTCTGTTCTAATTTTTTCAAATAAAGCAGCTTTCGTATTCAAAATTATTAGGGGAAAGCGTTATAAAAAAAGGGGGGGTTGCGGGGGGGACAACGGTTCTCTTATTTTCTTCTTTGGCGAAGCGAGCAGCGCTGAAAAGCAGCGCAGGAATTATTGACTTTCTGCCCATATTGAGATACAATCCGTCCATAAATCTAGTCTGCTCCCCGCATCATGTGAGGGTGTTCCGTATCCGAAACTAGTATGTTCCTTGAAATGGGAGGTATATCATGACCACTACGCCAGTGTCCCTTCAAGTTGCTTGGTTAAATGTCAATCATGTCTGCAACTTTCGTTGTCCTTGGTGCTACGCAGCAGGGACCAACTATGTTCCCGACGACGACATGTCTATAGAAACCGCGAAGAGGATTTCGAGTATACTCTATGAGGCTGGAGTCCGTAGCTTTACGATTATAGGGGGCGAGCCCTCGCTCTGGCCGCATCTCATGGAGTTCAATGATGTCTGCCGTGAGTTGGGCGTGGAAACGGGTCTTGTTACAAACGGATCACGCTTCGGTAGCGACAAGTTCTGGAAGGCATATCTAAGGTCTCCTTGTGACAATGTAGGTCTTTCGATCAAGGTCGGTACGATTGAGCAATTTAAATCCATTGCCGGGAAGGTGAGCTTTAACACAACCAAGAAGGGTCTTGCGAGAGCCATAGCTTACCACAATGCTGGTGTCAGTACGGTTTATAGTACCTTTGTCGAGAATTCCTTGCTCGATGTCGCTCGTTTTGCTCGTCAATGCGGATCGACCGATCTAAAGCTGGAGTTCTGTTCGGCTGTCTTCAACAACGGTAAGGCAAGTTCAAGCTATATGGTCGGCCATCAGATGCTTGCTGACAACATCATCCGAGACTACCCCGAGCTTATGGATATTATGGGTGGCAAGGTGACCATCGATATGAGTACCCCGTTTTGCCTCTGGCCCGAGGACTTTCTGCAAGAGCTTGTGGACGAAGGTCGTATCACAAGCGTTTGCAATGTGTACAAGCGCACTGGCGTTATCATTGATGGAGAAGGCCGAATCATGGTCTGCAACGGATTGTTCGACTACCCCATCGGTCAGGTGGATCAAGATTTCGATGATGCTGCTACTTTGATCGCCTTTTTGAACAGTCATGAAGTGACGGATTATTACCAGCAGCTCACTCGTATGCCCTCCCCATTTTGTGCGGAGTGTAAGTGGTACAGTGCTTGCGGTGGAGGATGTCCTCTCAACTGGGCAGTCAATCGGCCTGAAGACATCGTAAGGCCACGGAAGTAGGAGGTGATGTAATGAAGAAGCTTCTTGAGCAGCTGCGGATGAACGGTCCGATTCCGAACCAGATTCCCACGGGTTTGACCTCTAAGGAGTATGGTGATGGCTGTAAGTGCCATGGCCGCTGTCCCAATTGCTGGGTTGTCCCGCCCCAGAAGTCCTAGCGGCTTCAAACACGGACTGGCGTCCGAGAGGCCCTGATCGCGAAAGCGACTGGGGCCTCGTTTCATTTATAATAATTATAATTAAGATAATAAAGGCTCTTAGCAGAAAGACTATTTTGCGTCATTAGTATTAATAAGCTGACAAAGTCAACTTATTAAGTATGTTTTATTTGGCGAGGCGAGAATGCAAATGGGGCCATCCTCTAGTCTTCTCGAACTAATTGAGAACATAATCAGAAAGCTCCTTGGATTCGCCGGCTTGATGGCTCCAAAGTTTTGCATAAAGACCGTCTTGACTAATTAATTCGTCATGCGTTCCGTCTTGGACTATTTTTCCGTTATCAAGCACCAATATTCTATCAAGGTGTTTAATGGTTGAAAGTCTGTGAGCAATGACAAGGGCTGTTTTATCTTTCATTAGTTCCCACAAACCTTCCTGTATATATTTTTCAGATTCAGAGTCCAGAGAACTCGTTGCTTCGTCTAAAACAATTATTGAGGCTTTCTTTAATAGTGCCCGAGCAATAGCCACCCTTTGTCTTTGTCCACCACTAAGCTTAATACCTCGCTCACCAACTAGAGTTTCGTACCCTTTAGGAAGTTGATTAATAAATTCATCTGCGTGAGCGATTTTTGCGGCCTTTATTATGTCTTCCTTGGTGGCATCTTCATCTCCATAAGCAATGTTTTCAAATAAGGAACGATGAAACAGTAAAGGCTCCTGGGGAACATAAGCAATTTCCCTCCGAAGAGAGCTTTGAGTTATTTTCTTGATTGATTGGCCATCAACAAAGATGTCTCCGGATTCCGGATCGATAAATCGCAGCAATAATTTTGTAATCGTTGTTTTGCCACCCCCGCTTGGTCCAACCAGGCCAACTTTTTGCTTTGCTTTAATATCCAAGCTAAAGCCACTTAGAAAAGAGTCATCATCCACCTTATTATCGGAATATTTAAAATCTACGTCCGTAAAAGCAATGTCGCCTTTTTCTACTTTTAAGACGACCGCATCTATAGAGTCTTGTATGGCAGGCGGGTCAACAAAAAGTTGGGTAAATTCGGCTGCTTCGCTTATTGATGATTCTATGCTGCGATAAATCTTGCTAATGCCCCAAAATACTCGCGTTATATTGGCATAATATGAGAAAACAACAACAATTGTTCCGGGTGTTAAGCCTAAATTTTGCGTAAAAAGGATAGCGGCAATTAGGCCAATTACGTTAGTAAGGACATAAAATGGCGACACAATAGTGTCATAACGTAAGTTCTGAAAGTCTGCGGTTTCTTTAAACTTTTTTGTGTAAAGATTGACATGTTCGCCAAAAATTTTGGCCTCATAATTTTCTTTTGCAAAAGACTTTACTGTCATAATATTAGTTAACGAATCAGAGCGCTGGCCTACCATTTTGCTCAAAGCATCATGTCTTTGGGCGACAAGTTTAATGCGTTTGCGAATTAAAGGTAAGGCGATTGCAATTAATATAAATAAACAAGTAATTAAAATAAAAGGAATCCAAGGAGAATACTGCCATAAAATAAAAAAAGCAAATATTATAGGAATAACCGATGAGAATACATCAAAACTAAAAATGTCAATAACCGTTTCAAAGTTCTTCGGGTAAGCGGTTGATTTTTTTACAAGTGCGCCAACGAAATTATTTGTAAAAAAATCATAATCTTTGCCTGTCAATAACGCAAATGATTTTTTAGAAAGGGCGTTAATACCTAAGGCTTCCACCCTTGTTAAAAAATGTATTCCAATTCGCCACAGTATTTCACCGATTAGCCATAAAAAGGCAAACAGGACAATATAGCGTATTACCGGCAATGTAAATGAAACCCGCTGCTGGCTAACAAAAATGTCTATTAACTTAGCTATTATTAATGGTGGAACGTAAAAAACGAGAATACTACCAAATCCAGGGGCAATTAAGGCGATGGTTGATTGCCATGGTCGTAGGCGCAATTCGGCCCAATAATCCCGCAGTACTTGTTTTACCGCTTTTTTTGTTATAAGTTTTTCACTCATTTGCTAACCTCGAAACGCTATTTATCAACATTAATTATAACAAATTACACTAGTCTGTTAAAGATCGCTATCAAAGGATTTTTATTTACTCTAACCTCATCTTTTGACTTCATTCATTTTTGCTTTGGGATTTATATTTCAGCAAACGAAAAAGCCCTCTAGATGGTTTATAAACCTTATCGGGAAATTTTTGGGGAAGTTTCCAGACAGTTCCGTTGACCGTTTTCGGATGAAAGGTGTGATCTGATGATTCAATTTTTGAACGAAGTTCTGTAAAACGCAAACCTTCTGGATACTGTTCTAGTAATTCTAGTGCCTTTGCGTTTATACGTTCTGTAACTGTGGAGGGCTGCATACAACCATCCTTTCTGATAAATTTTATCGCTCCTTAGCCTGTCGCTTTTACTATTATATCATTTTTCCTTATTGCTTTAGGCCAGGCATTTTACTAAAAGCTGTGCTTAACAAAATAATAATTTTGCGTCATTAATAGAAATAAGCTACCTGAAGACGGCTTACTAAGAATGCGTTCCTCGCCAAAGGTGGGCAGGCATTTGGTCATTCGACTCTGAGGTCTAGCGATCTCGTCGCTCAGACTCGAAGAGCGAAGCGGGAAGCACTGGAATTATTCAATATTTACTTCATTTCCTTGAAGTGTACTTGAAGTTCACATCACGCTTTTCGGCGGGTAACTGATAGCCGTCAATCTCGAAAGGATATGCAAGTACACCGCTCGGAAAAGTCGTATCCGGGCTATAGCTCTTCCAATAGAAGAACGAGGCTGGTTGCACCCAATGCAGATTTTGGTTGCCCTGTTTTACGGTTAGATTTTTTGATTTGTCTGGCACCTTGAAACAAAATGAAGCAAAAGAATGATCACCTACATTTCCAGCATATCCAACCAACTCCCCACGCTTTACCGTATGACCGATAAGCGCTTTGCAGGCTTTTGCGTTACCTTTTGATGGAACTATATAATCATCAACTGGATAGAAAAGATGTCCCTCGGCCTGATTATTAATAGCATCCCATTCAACATCATCACAATCTGAATTTTGATAGTGGCCTTGCAGTAAAGACGAAGTATATAAATGATAAAGAATAATAGTCATCCCTGGCCAGTCAGGACTGGCAGATTTAAAAGTCAACTCAATATCATTCATCGGTGCATATTTTTTCCCGTCTGCTCCAATCCCAGATTTGGCACTTTGATTTTTAAAACCTACCAATGTCATATCTATTGGCGCGAGTAATGGCGTCTTGCTCTCAAGTTCAAATTCCATCCCCCGCTTACCAGAATAGGGAGTGTTTTTTTGAAGGTTACCAATACTAATGGTGGGACCAAGAGTAACCATATTTGGATCTGCCCCTGTACCGCCATACATTTCCGTATGATTGTTGATGCCTTCCATACTGGGTGGGGGTGAAGTAATGGCAGATGCGCTAGTTGCAGGTACGGTTGGGATAGATGTTGGCGAAGACATAGTGCTTGGTATCGATTTTTTGTTCTGTTTTTCTTCGGCCTTCTTCATTATTCCAAGACCAGCCAAAGCAATTACAATAACAATAATAATTAAAATAAGCCCTACCCACCAATATTTCTTTAGAAAAGGTTTCTTACTTGAAGGGTCATTTTCTTCTTGATTGTTATCCGGATTCATATATTAGAACTATAACACAAAAAGTGCTTAGCAAAAAAATAATTTTACGTTTTTAATATAAATAAGCCACCCGAAGATAGCTTATTTAGCCTGTTCTATTTAGTGACCACGTCTGACGTGTTTAAGCCAAGTTTGACTTGGCCAGCCGAGTAGCGCTGTAACCATTTTTAAGTTCAAAATGATACACTTTAGATAAGGAGGTATATCAGTGTCTTATTTTTCTTATTAAAGCTCGATTAGAGTAAGGAAAATTGGGCTTAATCAGAGGACTACTTATCTTTCCTTTTTTGAATTTTATACATGCCCCAGCCATGTAAGACAGCTCCAACCAAAATTAGAATACTTGCATAAGGTTTTCCAAACTTTGCAAACATTGCTCCCAAACCAAATGAAAAAAAACAAGCACCAAACAAAGAGGCTTCGTATTCTAGCATTGTAGCTTTTGTAAACTTTTCTTTTTTCATAGTTTTTACTTTTTTGTGATGTATTTGTAGAGAGCAACTCCGGCAAGTGCAAGGTCAATAACTAATAGAATCATTACTGGTAGCATTAAAAAGCCCATCATGCCACCAAAACCGCCACTCATCATGTCGTTAAAGCCATTTGCCATCATAAAACCTCCTTTTCGTTACTTAATTTTAAACATTATACCTATTATTATAATATCGCATGTTTAGACAAAGATAAATCTTACTTACTGTGTAATGTTAATATTAGTTATTTCCCCAACTTAAGTAACCTCGCATTTATAGCCACAACAATAGTGCTGGCTGACATAAAGACCGCTCCTAAAGCTGGGCTTAAGAGGATACCATAGCTATAAAGGACTCCGGCAGCTAAGGGAATAGCAAAAGTATTGTATCCAGTAGCCCAAATTAGGTTTTGAACCATTTTCGAATAAGTTGACCTGGCAAGTTTAATTATATTTACGACGTCTTGAGGATTGCTTCTAACTAAGATGATATCAGCTGTTTCTATGGCCACATCGGTGCCAGAGCCGATGGCAATACCAACATCGGCTTGGGCTAAAGCCGGGGCATCGTTCACGCCGTCACCGGTCATGGCTACAATCAAACCTCTTTTTTGAACTTCTTTAACTTTATCCGCTTTTTCTCCCGGCAAAACTTCGGCAAAGTAGTCATCTAGCCCCAACTCTTCGGAAACCCATTTGGCAACTTGTTTGTTGTCGCCGGTCAGCATAATACTTTTAATACCCATGCTCCTTAGTTCTTTTATAGCTTTTTTGGATTCTGGCCTTACAATGTCAGCAAGGGCAATGGCCCCAACTACTTTGTTTCCAATTATTAAAGTAACAACAGTTTTGCCTTGATTGGCAAGTTTTTGAATTTCATCTTCCGGAAAGGAAAGTTTTTGTCTTTTGGCGTAGGCCGGACTTACAATTTTTACCTCTTTGCCTTCCACCATACCTTGGGCGCCTTCACCGGGAATGTTTTTAAAGCCTTTAACGGCAAGGGTCTCTTTAGTTGATGTGATAATTCCCTTGGCAATTGGATGCTCTGAATGAGCTTCAACGGAAGCGGCGTATTTTAAAATATCTTCTTTGCTAAAATCTTCAGCAAAATGAAGGATATCAGTAACGCCAAACTTACCTTCAGTAAGGGTTCCGGTTTTGTCAAAAATAATAGCATCTATTTTTCGGGAATTTTCAAAAGCCACTCTGTCTCTTATTAAAAGCCCATTTTTAGCAGCAATGGCCGTGGAAATTGCCACCACTAACGGCACGGCTAAACCAAGAGCGTGAGGGCAGGCAATAACCATGACAGTTACGGCTCTTTCTAAAGAAAAGGATATTGTTTGGCCTAAGACCAAATCCCATACAATAAAAGTAATAGCTCCAACTGAAAGAGCAATAATAGTCAGCCAAAAGGCCACCTTGTTGGAAAGGTCTTGAGTTCGGGATTTGCTTTCCTGGGCTTGACGCACCAAACCTATCACTTGGGATAAAAAGGAATCTTTGCCGGTTTTCTTAATTTCAGCCTTTAATGACCCTTCGCCATTAACCGAGCCACCAATAACCTCAGCTCTCACTGTTTTGTAGACCGGCTTTGATTCGCCGGTAAGCATGGCTTCATTAATAGATGATTCTCCTTCAAAAACAGTGCCGTCAGCCGGAATTTTTTCACCGGGTTTAATTAAAACTTTATCACCAACAACTAATTGGTCTAAGGGAACATCCACAACACTTCCATCGGGTTGAATTTTATGAGCCTCAAAAGGCATCAGCCTTGCCAGTTCTTCTAAGGCTTTTGAGGCGCCAAGAATAGATTTCATTTCCAACCAGTGACCAAGTAGCATGATGTCAATTAGGGTGGCCAGCTCCCAAAAGAAAGGCATCCCTGCAAGACCAAAAACGGTAGCGGTGCTATAAACATAAGCGACAGTAATGGCCACACCAATTAGCGTCATCATTCCTGGAAGTTTTTCTTTTAGTTCGCGGTAAAGACCTTGGAGGAAGGGGTAACCGCCGTAAAAATAGATAATGGAAGAAAGAATAAATGACTCAAAGTTTTGGCCTGGAAAAGTAATAAAACCTTCGAATCCCAAGAAACTTTGAATCTCAGGCGTTAAGATAAGAACAGGCAAAGTGAGTATTAATGAAATCCAAAATCGTTTTTTAAAAGCCTCTACGGTGTGTCCGGTATGGCGACCGTGAGTGGGAGCCGAAGTACTGCCGACATGCTGCCCGTGACCTAGGTGAGCATGAGAATTGGTTGATTCGTGATCTTGACCATGGCTTGAGTGCATCTGATGGTTATTGCGTTCAGGCATAGTATGGTCATTCATCATTTCTCCATCTTGCCCTGAATGATGTTCTTTGTCATGCTCATTATGGTTCATATAACTCTCCACTTTATAATTTAATTATGAAGCAAGATAAAAAACTTTAATATCCCAATTTATACCTTACTTTATTCTAGTGAAACTGGCGTGCTGCCTTAATATTTCGTATCTGCATAATAACCGTGCCTACCTCCACACGAATAGCCGTTTTTGTTCTTATGTTCTCTATACTACTATCATGTTTGCTATTTGTAAATTTCCCTCCTCAATAGTCCTTTCGCAATAGCTACGTTGGTAAATATATTTTGGCCCGAACGATGAACGCCTTGGCGTTCTTGCTATGCCAAGTGTTTTTCGGGGGCGCGGGGCTGTTGTCGGTCTCAATCACTTTAAAAACAAAAAAGATGTAATTCTAAACTTAGGGAATTATCTATTTGAGTTTAACCACTTAAGAAAACGTGGAGGATTAAACTACCAAACCCCTTTTGACAAATTAGAAAAAGTTCTTAATTATTGAGCTAATACAACGGTCCCTAATCCTTTTATTCAAAACCATTTTAGTTCTAGCAGTTCTATTTGGCGACGCCGAGAAGCGCTGGAACTAAATTATCGCGTATTCACATTTGTACTATTTCTCTTTGCCCTTGTATGCTCCGTTGCAAATATCAGGATATTCTGGTTTATAATTACCTTTTGCTTTAACATTAGCCCAGATTGTCTCAATCCTTTTTTTCGAATCTGCATCGAAATATCCCATTGGGCAAAGGCGGTTCACTAAAAAAGAGGAAGATGCAAAATCCCAGTGAGTTTGAAAATTGTTCCTGGTATAGCCGATTATTTGACCCTTTTTAACCTTGGAAAATAATCGGATATTGGAATCAATCTTGTCTAATTCCTGATAAGCAGTTCTGTAATAAGCGCTTAGACTTTGTTCAACAGAATATTCACCACTGCTTTTGGAAATTCTGAAAATGTATCCGTCCCCGACGGCGATTACAGGTGTAGGTTCTTGCCATTGAAAATCAATTCCCGGATGACCGTCAGGTAAACCGGTAGAGGCATTGTGCCATTGTTCTATCTCTCCCATAGGAATAAGATTAGCAGCCGAATCAAATTCTGGAGCAAAAGGAAGGGAGATTTCAACTTTCTTGTGTGGCAAAAAAACCCAAGGTTGATAGATAAGCAGACCAAGGACAGCAAAAACTACTCCAACGGTTATCAGAGTGCGTTTTACCCATTTCCATACTATTGATTTTGTCTTGATCTTACTCTTTTCTGTTCGCATTATTAAACTTTCTTCAATTGTATCATATGGGGATATTTTAACACTAAAATCCCTTGGTAAATAAATAAAAATTTGTCATTACTATAAATAAGTTACCTGAAGACCGCTTATTAAGGATGTGTAAGGTAGACTGGCATTTGGTCATTCGACTCTGAGGTCTAGCGACCTCGTCGCTCAGACTCGAAGAGCGAAGCGGGAAGAGTCGAGACTACTTATGTTTTACGCGAAAACAAAACACCCTACTTGTGTTTGAGCTTCTTAATTACTCCCAAGAGGTTTTCTCTTTCTTTCTTAAAAATAAAGGGGACAAAGGCAGATATCACGGCATCCTTATCAAATATATCCCTTTTCATCAGCCCATTGGTTAAAAAACCAGTAACTCCTTGGTCGTGTTTATTCTTTTTAGAGTTAGTGAGTGACCCAATTACTTCATTTACTGATCCACCGCTCTTAATAAAGTCAAAAACTTCTTTTTGAAGCCTCAACCCCAACGATTTACCGGTCGATTTTTTGCCATTTTTGTCTTCTACGATTGCGTAGGTAACAACAAAAGGCAGGCCGTTTTCGTCTAAAGAGAATCCGCCCTCAATGGCACATAGGTAATCATAATCGAGCGCCTTTACCTTAGCATAATCTTTTGAGGCCTTGTTTCGGTTCTCTGCCCCTCTTATAATTTCAAAACCAATCGGCTTACTTGAAACAGAAGACCCAGAGTCGACACAAGCAATCTCTATCCTGGGAACTCCTAATTCTTCCAAGGCCAACTCCACAGCTTTTTTCTTGGCTGGATTCTCGCTACCTAAAATAATTTTCATTGGAAACCTCTTATATGAGGCAATTATAAACGGTTCTCATACAGATTCATACTATTTGTCTTAAATGACAACCAACCGCAGCACCCTCTCCATGGAGCCCCTAACAAATTGCAAGCATATAATCAGAATCAATGACCTTATTACTCTTGGGTCAATAAAAAAATACGATTTCTTAATGAAATTCGTCATTTTTAGAATTGTCCATATTGCAAACTCTGGCGAGCCGAGTAGCGCAGGAATCATTTTTAAGTTCAAAATGATACACTATAAAAAAGGGGTGTATCAGTGTCATTCTCTAACCATGCCAAAGAACATTACCTATAATTTAGGTATATCTTTATTCTTGAGGCATAAGAATTACTGATTGACTTTCATAGCTTTCTTTGATATAAAACCCCTAGCTGCCACTCGTAAAGTTCAATCTCTTTGTGTCTTGAGGAGAATTGAGCCGGCTGTCAGAATTCTGACGGTCGAATAACAGTAAACGGCTCTGACTATAACTTAAGTGTCTGAGCAGCGCAGGAGTGGCTACTGGAGATTGCCTTTGGCAATCCGGCTGGAGGCAATCTCTTTTGTTCTTTAAAATCATGGACTAGACAGGGGGTGTGAGGATTGGTGTCGAGGATTTTTTCTCCATGTCCGGACATCGTTTCAGACAACGAAATACCGGCCATAATTTGGCTTTCCAAAACACTTGGCAAACCACAAGATGATGGAAGTGTTTTAGAAATTCTTAAACGTATCAGGCAAGGAGAAACCCTTTATGAAGAAGGGTTTGTATTAAAGAGAAACGGCAAACTGCGTAAGATTTTAAAACCGGTGCCGGAGCTTAAGAAAATCCAGCGGGAAATCAACCGGCGTGTCCTAAGTGACTTGATTGTTCATCCTAATGTCAGCGGTTTTTCCGGTGGACAGTTGCATGACGCAATTAGACCTCATTTAAACGCCAAAAGTATTTTCTGTACCGACATTAAAGATGCTTTTCCCTCAGTGACTTACAATGATGTATTTAGATGTCTAACAAAAGGGAGAGAGTACGAGTTAACTTACGATATATCAGATTCCTACTATGTCTATGATGAGGAGTGGGACGATTTCTTCCCGTGCATTATTGGGAGGAAACGTTTCAAAATCCTCAATCATGGTTTTCTCTCCTGGTATGCAGCACAGATCGTCACCGAAATAGCCACCGCAAAAGATGCATATGGTCGTCTACGCTTGGCTCAAGGTTTCCCAACAAGCCCACGCTTATTTGACGCCCAAATGGAACCAATCGATATTAAACTTACCCATTTGGCCCAAAATGTTGAAGGTGTCTACACCCGCTTTGCAGATAACATCCATTTCTCTATGCAGGAAGAGGAGTTCCCGGGCGAAGTTGCTAGAGCAATTTTAAAAACAATCGAGGGAAGGGGACGAAATCTCTGGTCTAATAAATACGAATGTCACAAAACCCGATCCTTTAAGACTGATGGACAGGCTGTGCGAATTCTAGGTCTCAATATTATTGACGGCAAAATTCATAATACCAGAGCTTTTAAGAGAGCAGTCCGTCTTTCAATTCATCACGTCAAATGGTTTCTTGAAAGAGGCATAATCGATACCGAAGAGTTTGAGCATGCTTATAGAAAACTCAATGGACAAATGGGATTTGCTGTTCCTGAGACTTTTCCGGTAAAACTCTTGGATGATTATTCCCAAATAAAGAAAACCTATAAAGACCTATGACCATAACAAATCAGATTTTTCACAACAATCTGGCCATAGGTCTCTTTTATTTATGGTTAATTTGTTGAAAAAGGGTTTGGTTTTAATCCCAGGGTTACATTTTGTGTTAACATATTAGTATGAAAACAGAATTTCAAATAATCGAGCATTTTGGACTGACGGGAAAAACTATTCTTGAAGTTGGATGTGGGGACGGCAGAGTCTCTAAGTTTTTGGTTGAAAAATGCAAAACTCTATATGCAATTGATCCTGATGAAAAAGCAATTGCTGAAGCCAAAAAAAAATGTTCCAGAAGGCAACTTTTCGGTTGGTGATGGGCAAAGCCTGACGTTTAAGGACGCCCAATTTGATATTATCCTTTTCTCAAAGTCCTTACATCATCACTCTAATCCGACTCTAGCACTCCAAGAGACTATAAGGGTACTTAAACCGAATGGTGAAATAATAATTATTGAACTTGTCCCTGATACTGAATACCAAAAAATACTAAAGCCGGTACACAACGAGAGAGAAGGTATTATAAAAGCTGGAGAGGCGATAAACGTTTCCGGGCTTAAAGTTATAAGCAAGCAAAGAATAAATACGCCAAAAGAATTTGCTGATTTTAATAGTTTATTAAAATCATTGGAAGAACGATTTGAGGTTAAAGATAGCGATACGTTAAAAGCGGAAGTTGAAGGTGTCTTGGGTACAAAAATCCAAGAAGTTCCTTTAATTCTTAACGCAGAAATTGATATCTATCAGCTCAGAGCTTGATTGATTTACAGATTTGCTTGTTGCCAAGCATCATCTATTCCTGGGATAATTTTATAACTTTCTAGGTCTTCCGGATCAATCCATTTGTATTCGTCATGTTCCCAATCGAGCGTTATTTTTAAATCGTCTTGGATTTCAACCTTAACCGGTACTATAATCCATTTCTTATTTAGTAAATCGTCATCTCTAGTATAAATTTCCCCTATTTTTAAGGAAATGATATCTTCTTCATCTAGTCCTATCTCTTCTTTGATTTCTTTAAGGATAATATCCTTTATATCCTTTTTCTCGTCAATAAACCCGGTAATTGGTGCCCAGAAATGCGGATAATTGTGGACTTTGCCGCTCCTTTTTAACAATAAAAGGCCTTTAGAAGAAATAATAAAAACATCAACGACTAGAGCAACTGAGGAATTGTGGTAATCAATCCTACCATCTTCGAAAGCTGGTAGCTCTTTTTGTAGTTCTTTAACTTTTTTGTAAACATCTTTAAGATTCATGAGTTAATAATAATTACTAATCTTAGACTTCAAATTTGCCCCATTTTCCCTCAGATATAACTTCAACCTTGCCGTTCTCAACAGCAACTGCTGAGTTATCATCAATAGCATAAAAAGTCGATTGATATGTATTGGCCAGTTCTTGAACCGTATCTTCAGTGAATTGAGGACGATCAGGATTATAAAAATGAGGCCGAATACTAAAGTCTACATATTCAAAACCTTTGTCACCTT
>LBVV01000020.1 GCA_000993275.1 candidate division CPR2 bacterium GW2011_GWC2_39_10
TATTACAGATAATAAAATGGATTATGTTGGCGGAGGAGAAAGCGAGGCGGATGCGGCAAGTTATAAAGTAATAAAGAATAGAAATCATGGGTTTGCTTTTATTTCCTTTAATATCTTGGCCGGCGGTTTGGCGGCCAAAGATGAAACGGCAGGTGTTTATCATATGATAACGGACCGAACTTTAAATATAGATTCCAGTCAAAAAGATGACATATCTTTGCTAATTGCGAACGCCAAAAAGGAAAGCGACTATTTGATTGCATATATTAATGTGTCCAAAGATAGCAGGGATCCGTCAACAGAAGCAAAAAATGTGGCTCATAGTTTAGCCGAAATGGGGGCGGATTTAATTATTTGCGGCAACTCCTCGATTAGCGGGGGAGTGGAATATTATAAAAACAAATTTATCGATTACGGGCTTGGAAATTTTATAAGCGACACGTGGTTACAAACCGGCAGGCAAGGCATTATTTTAAAAGCCATTTTTTATAAGGAAAAATTGGCATCGGTTGTTTTGAGTCCCATATCCATAATAGACCAGTATAAACCGGTTTTCGCATCCGAAAAAGAGCAAGCTCAGGAAGGATTAGTAAAGAATTTTAGGCAATAAACAAATAGCAATAAACAATAAACAAGCTAGTATTAAAGAATAAGGAATCAAGTATAAAGCCCTAAGAATGGAAATGTAGAATATTAGAATATTTTTTGCTTTATTCCTTATTCTATATTCCAATACATTATTCTTAATTCATAATTCTTGATTTAAAAGATGATTTTAGATTTTTTGTATCAATTAGTATAGCTGTTCTTTATTTTACCTCCTTTTCCTGCTAAAATGACCCTATGATTAAGGAAGATCTGCGAAAATATCTTGTTAGGGAACTAAAAGAGATGGTTCAAAAAGGAATTATTTCCGATTTTGAGGAAAATGATTTTCAGTTAGAACATCCCAGGGAAGAAAAATATGGGGATTTTGCCACCAACTTTGCCCTAAAGCAGGCCAAAGGAGAAAATCCTTTTGATCTGGCAACGAAAATTAAAGAACATTTAAAAGTGGGCGCATTTATTAGTAAGGCTGAGGTTATACGCCCCGGCTTTATAAATTTTTATTTTATAAAAAAAGTGTATTTGGCGGAATTGTACTTAATTCTCGAAAAAAGGGGAAATTACGGCAACCTCGAAAAAGGGATTAATAAAAATATTAGCATAGATTATTTATCGGCAAACCCAACCGGCCCCGTTCATATCGGCAACGCCAGGGGTATAATTGGCTTTAATATTGCAAATGTCTTGGAAAAAAGCGGGTATAAAGTTACTAAAGAATTTTGGATAAACGATATCGGAGGGCAGGCAGAAAGGTTTGCGAAAACCTTATATTACTGGTATCAGATTAGTCAGGGGCTGGAAGCAACCTTTCCTGAGGGCGGTTATCAGGGTAAATATTATGAAGAATTGAGTAATAAAGTTGTTCAGTCTTTAGACAAAACCAAATTATCGGGTCTAAGGGAAGGAGAACAGATCGAAATATTCAGAAAAGCGGGTTTAAAGTTATCTGTTGAAGGAATTAAGAATACGACCGAAAAAATTGGGGTGCATTTTGATAAATGGGTGAGCCAGGAATTTATTCAAAATAAGTTTACGGATGAAGCTTTTGAGTATTTAAAGGATAACGGATATACCCAGGAAAAAGAGGGTGCGGTTTGGTTTACCTCTAAAGACTTTCAAGATTTTGAAGATAAAGAATCGGTGCTTAAAAAAAGCGACGAAAAAGGCACCTATACTTATTTCATGGATGACATTGCTTATCATTGGGCTAGGCTAAAAAAGGAAAATATTGATATTTTTGTCGATGTTTTGGGGTCTAACCACCATGGCCACTTGCCAAGGATGAAAGCGGCCTTAAAGGCCATTGGAGTTCCCGAGAATAATTTAAAACATGTTTTATATCAGTACGTCCGTTTAAAAAAAGGCGATGAAATAACCAGAATGGCTAAAAGAGAGGGAACGTATGTTACGGCAGACGATGTGTTGGCACAAATTCCGGCCGATGTCCTAAAATTTTTCTTTTTACTTAGGGCTCCCGACTCGCATTTGGATTTCGATTTGGAGCTGGCTAAAGATACATCAGACAAAAACCCCCTTTATTACGTGCAGTATTCTTTAGCAAGAATGCATGGCATTAAAAGGCAAGCCTCGGCTTCAGACGGGCAGGCTAAAGAAATTGACTACAAAAATGCAGACTTAACCTTGCTGACGGAGCCCGAAGAAATAAGCCTTATTAAAGAACTGGCCACTTTTCCGGAAATTATCGATGAAGTCGGTGAAAATTTTCAAATCCAGAGGCTTGTCTTTTATGCAATCGATTTAGCTAACGGCTTGCATTCTTTTTATGAAAAGCATCGGGTTTTAAATGTCGAAGAAGAGCTTTCTGCTTCCAGACTTGCTTTAATTGAAGCCGTCACAATTGTTATGAAAGAAGTTTTGAGACTAATTGGAGTTGATGCTCCGGAAAAAATGTAATGAAAAAAAACAGGTTCGATCTTGGCAAGTTCCAAAAAGACATGCTCTATCTTTTTGGGTTCGGTTTTTTATGGATAGCGCTTCTAATTTATGCTCTTCCAAAGCAATCCACCATTATGATCTGTGCTATTATTGTGCTGGTATTCTCCATAATTAAGGTTCCTTTTTACGTAAACGAATTTAAATCCCGGGGGTTTATTTTACCTAGCCTTCCTTGGGAAGATAAATATTTGGAAGACACGTCAAAAGCAAATGATAAAAGGGATCCCGGTTTGCAAAAACTGGCGGCGCTTGCAATTTTTCTTCTAGGGGTTTGGCTTTTAGTTGTGCCCTTTGTTTCGAAAGAGCTTTTTAACGAATCTATTAAAGGACTCGTTTTTTTAATTGCCTGTTTGCTCATTGAAACGGGCCTGATTGGCATCTATTATAGAAGAGAGATATATAAGAAAACGAATATTGTTAATAGGAAAAGTAATGCCAAAAACCATCATAAAACTTGAAAATATTTCCAGATCGTTTCTGCTTGATACTTATGAAAATAAGGTTTTAAAAAATATTGATATTGAAATTTTAGAGGGTGAATTTATCTCCATCATCGGTCCGTCCGGATCCGGTAAATCTACTTTGATGAATATAATCGGTTGTTTAGATAAACCTACGTCCGGCAAATATTTCTTAGATGGCGTTAATGTCTTATCGAAAAAAGATAAAGAGCTAGCCGGAATTAGGTCAAAAAAGATCGGTTTTGTTTTTCAGTCTTTTAATTTGATACCGCGGCTTTCGCTTTCTGCCAATGTGGAAACACCCATGATTTATGCGAGGATCAAAAATAGGAAACAAAAAGCGACTGAAATTTTAAAAAAAGTGGGTCTTGGTCATAGATTAAATTACAAGCCAAGTCAAATTTCGGGCGGTGAGACCCAGCGAGCAGCTATTGCCAGGGCTTTGGTTAATAACCCCAAAATAATTTTGGCCGATGAGCCAACCGGCAACTTAGATTCTAAAAATGGTGAAGAAGTTTTAAAAATTTTCAGGGAACTAAACAATAAAGGCGTAACTGTAATTTTGGTGACACACGATGCCAACATAGCCAATCTAGCCGACAGAATAATTAGATTAAAAGACGGAGAGGTAGAACAGAATGTTCAATAAGCAAAAAACAATAAACAATAAACAGCAGGTTACAGCAAAAGCGCATTATAAATTTTTTTGTTCCCTAATTACCGGAGGCAATCATGCTTAGAGAAAGTATTAAAATTGCCATTACCAATATTTGGGCAGCCAAAATGAGGTCATTTTTGACCATGCTGGGCGTTATTATCGGCGTATCTTCCGTGGTGGTTTTGGTTTCTATAGGTGACGGCGCTAAAAGGGCGGTTGAAAAACAAGTTGGCAGTTTGGGGGCAAACCTTTTGATAATTCAGCCGGGCAGAATTGAAGCGGGCAAAAGCATAAATGTTGCGTCCACTATTTCGTCATCAGTATTAAATGTAAAAGACTTAGAAGACGTAAAAAATACCGAGCATGTCACTTCGGTTTCTCCCATGATGATGGTTGGCGGCGTACCCGCGAGCGGGAACAATAATTACCCCAACGCCTTAGTGGTGGCCGGATATCCGGAGTTTAAAGAAATGCTTAATTTCGGTATAGAAAACGGTAATTTTTTTAATAAGGATGAGTATAATAGGGCGGTAAACGAAGTAATTATCGGCGAAAATGTTAAAAAGCAACTTTTCGGCGACGGCGACGCAATTGGAAAAAAAATTACGGTTTTATCAAATAATTTTATTGTTAAAGGGACTATTAAAAGCAAAGGTTCTAATAGTGGGTTTGGGCCTTTAAATTTTGATGATTTAGTAGTTATGCCATTTTCAACGGCAAGTAAAATTACCGGCCATGAACAAGTTTGGAGGATATTTTTCCAGGTTGATAGTCACGATAATTTAGATTCGGTTAAAAAAACAGTGACCCAAACTCTTACCAAAAACCATGACGGAATTCAGGATTTTACGGTTTTAGCTCAAGATGATTTAGTGGGCGTTGCCGGCACCATTTTAAATGTTTTAACGGCGCTTATTGCTAGCATTGCCGGAATTTCTTTAGTGGTGGGAGGAATTGGCATAATGAATATGATGCTGGTCACGGTTACCGAAAGGACCAAGGAAATAGGAATAAGGAAAGCCATTGGAGCTACAAAAAAAGATATTCTGCTTCAGTTTTTAATTGAGGCGATGGTCATTAGCTTTGTTGGCGCTATGCTCGGTTTTGCTCTTGGCATGTTTGGGCAGTTTATAATAACTAAGCTTACTTCGGCCATAGAGCCGTATTTAAGCTTGCAAACGGTTTATAGCGTCATTGCCATGGCCTTTGGCGTTGGTGTCGTGTTTGGTTTGCTGCCTGCCATAAAAGCGGCTAACAAAAACCCGATAGAAGCGCTTAGGTGGGAATAAAAAGGGCGAGGCCCTTTAATGTCAAATTTAAATTAAAAATGCCAAATGAAAAATAATTTTCAAATACCAATTTGCAATTTTCAATCAATTATCAATGATTAAATTTACAAATAATTAAAAATTTATCTTAACAATTGTAAACAAATACAAAAAACCGTATCATAAGATTATGGCAACTAAATCAAAATTATTAGACATTCGGCTTAATAGAGGCCTGGATAAAAAAACCGCCGAGCATTTTTTGGGTTTTTCTTTTGGCAACCTAAATCTTGGCAGCTGTATTACTCAAGTCTTGCCTAACTTGGAAATTGCCTTGTCGCTAAAAGGAGTCAAACAAAA
Organism: candidate division CPR2 bacterium GW2011_GWC2_39_10; assembly: GCA_000993275.1. Classification (GTDB taxonomy): domain Bacteria; phylum Patescibacteriota; class CPR2; order CPR2; family CPR2; genus GWC2-39-10. The sequence goes on from LBVV01000020.1 coordinate 5,310, forward strand.
GCGGTTTATTTCTAAGGAAATTGATAATTTCTATTTTTCGTACAAAGAGGATTTAGAGGCCAAAACCAAGGAATTAGACGGCGTGTGGGTGATTTACGAAAAAAAGTTTGAGCGGTTTATTTCCAAAATTTCGGATAAACCGTTTCCTAAAGGAAAGGTAACTGTATACTTATCAATCTTTGATTCCGGCAATAATTTTATGGATTCCAAAAGTTTTCAGGTTTGGATTGGCAAGAATACAGAAGGTTTTGTAAGTTCGGTGGTTTTTGAACTTTTGTGTTTTTATTTCGATTGGTATGCAAAAAAAAATCTAAAACACTTCTCGGATGATGAGAGATGGCACTTAACCGAGCAGTTTGCCAATACCTTTACCCATGTGGCTGCTTTTGAAAAAATCTTTGGCTTTGCAGCCCAGGCAGACGTTCCGGGTTTCGGCCTAATGATGCCCTTTAAACACATAGATGAATTTATAGAGCAGGAAACAGTAAGCAATAACCAAGAGTCAATAAACAAAGAACAATAAGCAATAAACGAGTTAGTATTAAAGAATAAAGAATCAAGCATAAAGCGCTAGAATGGGAATGTAGAATGTTAGAATATTTTTTTTTCTGCTTTATTCCTTATTCTTTATTCCAACACATTATTCTTAATTCATAATTCTTGATTCAAAAGATGATTTTAGATTTTTTGTATCAATTTAGTATAGCTGTTTCCTGTTTCCTGATATAATGTACTCATGAATAAAGAAGAGGCTAGACAGCGTATAATCAAACTGCGTGAAGTTATTAATTTTCACCGTTATAATTATCACGTCTTGGATAGACAGGATATATCCGAGGCTGCTCTTGATTCATTAAAGCATGAGCTTTGGGAATTGGAAGAAAAATATCCGGAATTTATAACGCCGGATTCTCCCACGCAAAGGGTGGGCGGCAAACCTCTGGAAAAGTTTGAAAAAGTAAAACACATCTCTCCAATGCTTTCTTTAGCGGATGCCTTTTCTTATGAAGAATTACTTGCTTGGGAAGAACGAATCAAAAAATTGATTCCGGGCGAAAATTTAGATTTCTTTGCGGAATTAAAGATTGACGGCTTTGCTGTTTCATTAACTTATGAAAACGGATTGTTGGTAGAAGGTGCCACCAGGGGTGATGGTAAGGTGGGCGAGAATGTAACTCAAAACTTAAAGACAATCGAATCAATCCCTTTAAGATTAAATGAAGATTCAGGGATTAATATAAAGGGACGAATTGTAATGAGGGGTGAAGTCTTTTTATCTAAACAGGAATTTGACCGCATAAATTCCGAGCAGGCAAAAAAGGGTTTGCAGATTTACGCAAATCCCCGAAACTTGGCGGCCGGATCTATAAGACAGCTGGATTCCAAAATTGCCGCTGCCAGAAAATTAGATTCATTTTTCTATAATTTAGTAACAGATTTAGGCCAAAAGACGCACGAAGAAGAACATGAAATTATTGAAAAGTTAGGCCTTAAAACCAGTAAATACGTTAAAAAATGTGAAAATTTAGCCCAAATTAAGGATTATATAGACGATCTTGAAAATAAAAGAGATAGTTTGCCTTATCAAATTGACGGCATGGTAGTAATTGTAAATAATTTAGACCTTGAAAACCGTTTGGGCATTGTTGGTAAGGCACCCAGATGGGCTATTGCTTATAAATTTCCGGCCGAGCAAGCCACGACAAAAATTTTAGATATTCAGATAAGTATTGGCCGGACCGGCGCCTTAACGCCGTTTGCGGTTTTAGAACCGGTAAAAGTGGCCGGATCTACGGTTTCCAGAGCCACTCTTCATAACGCAGACGAAATAAAAAGAAAAGACATTCGAATTGGCGATACCGTAATTGTCCAAAAAGCGGGGGATATTATCCCTGAAGTGGTGGAACCGATTAGGGGTTTGCGTTCGGGCAAAGAAACTTTCTTTAATATGCCAACCATTTGTCCGATGTGCGGCGGCTCGGTAATTAGACCGGCCGGCGAAGTTATCGCAAGGTGTGCTAACGTCAATTGTTTTGCTATTCAGCGCGAAAGAGTTAAGCATTTTGTTTCTAAAGGAGCTTTTGACATAGAAGGTTTGGGCGAAAAAATCGTGGAGCAGCTTTTAGAAGAAGATTTAATTTCCGATCCTTCGGATCTTTTTGAACTTACGGTAGGCGACTTGGAGCCATTGGAAAGATTTGCCGAAAAAAGCGCAGCCAATTTAGTCCAGTCAATTCAGTCAAAGAAGAAAATATCTTTGTCTAAATTTATTTACGCTCTAGGAATCCGGTATGTTGGCATTCAAACCGCCGGACTTTTGGCAGATTATTTCGCAGATCTCGAAAAAATTGAAACATCGAGCGAAGAAGATCTTAGGGATGTAGAAGGAGTTGGCGATAAAGTGGCAAACAGTATTTTTCGGTGGTTTAGAAATCCCAAAAACCTTGAGTATTTAGAAAAATTAGAAAAACATGGCGCGGGGTATATAAAAGAAGAAAAAACCAAAGAACTGGAAGGCTTGTCGTTTGTCATAACGGGCAGCTTGTCTTTTATGGCAAGAGAAGAAGCCGAGGAGCTAATTCGCCATAAAGGCGGGAAGGCTTCGGGCTCAGTTTCAACAAACCTTGATTATTTGGTAGTAGGCGAAAATCCGGGCTCAAAACTTGCCAAAGCCGAAAGCTTAGGCGTCAGAGTAATTGACGAAGCTGAATTTAAAAAAATATTAAAAATTTAGAAAACTATTTGCTTTTTAAAAAAATAATTCGACATTTTATCCCCTCACCGCTAGCCCTCTCCCTTCCGCCAAGGGTGGACAGGCAGGGAGGGAATAATGGGAGGTCGAATTAATTTTTAGAATCTGTTTATTTCAAAGTATACTGCGGTCATTTATCTTTTTAGGCTTTTTTTGAAGCCGTTTTTTTGCTATAATCTTGGCTAGATGAGAAAACTTTCGAAAGAACAAGTAAAAAACATTGCCAAGCTTTCGCGCTTGGGCATCAAAGAATTCGAAATTGATAAATATTCCAAGGAAATTTCGGATATTTTAACTTATGTAGAGCAGTTAAATGAACTAGGTGTTATTTGTGCTGATCCGGTAAGTCAAATTACCGGTCTGGAGAGCGTGTCCAGGGAAGATATAAAGTACGAACAAAAAATTTGTTCAAAAGAAGAATTACTAAAAAATGCTCCGGAAATTAAAGATGATTCCATTAAAGTTAAGCCGGTTTTTGAAGAAAGGGAATCTATTTAATGCTTAGTAAATTATCCCTATTGCAGGCTATAGAAAAATTAGAAAATAAAGAGATTTCGTCTGAGGAACTTACCAGATCTTCTTTATTGGTAATTGAAAATAAGGAAAAAGATATCAATGCCTTTATTACGGTTACATCTGAGGAATCATTAAAAGCGGCCAAAATTGTTGACCAAAAAAGACTTAAGGGAGAAAAGCTTGGCAAATTAGCCGGCATTCCGGTTGCAGTTAAAGATAATTTTTCTACCAAAAATATTTTAACCACGGCCGGTTCTCAAATTTTATCAAATTATATTCCGTGCTTCGATAGTGCGATTGTTAATAAATTAAAAGACCAACATGCCATTATTGTGGGCAAAACCAATATGGATGAGTTTGCCATGGGATCATCTACGGAAAGTTCTTTTTTTGGACCAACTAAAAACCCGCGAGACCTAGAAAGGGTGCCCGGCGGTTCGTCCGGCGGTTCGGCTGCCGCCGTTGCTGCAAACGAAGTTATTTATTCTCTTGGTTCAGACACAGGCGGCTCTATAAGGCAACCGGCTTCCTTTTGCGGTGTTGTTGGTTTAAAACCAACATATGGCCGGGTTTCCAGATGGGGACTTTTGGCCATGGGAAGTTCCCTAGATCAAATTGGGCCTTTTACAAAAACCGTCAAAGACGCCGCTATTATTTTGGAAAATATAGCAGGAGCTGACAAAATGGATTCTACCTCAGTTGATAGGGAAGTGCCGGAATATTCCAAAATGTTGGGAAAATCAGTAAAGGGCTTAAAAATTGGCATTCCCAAGGAATATTTTGAAGGATTAGATAAAAATATCGAAAAATCAGTTATGGAAGCATCAGAAATTTTGGCCGCCGAAGGCGCTCAAATTATTGATGTATCGTTGCCCTACACCAAATACGCTTTGGCCGTTTACTATATCATTATGCCGGCCGAAGTCAGCTCCAATTTATCGCGTTATGACGGAATTAAATTTGGCTTTCGTGCAAAAGATGCCGAAAATTTAATGGAAACTTACCTTAGGAGCCGAGAGGAAGGTTTTGGCGCCGAAGTAAAAAGAAGAATAATGATTGGCGCATATGTTTTGTCATCCGGTTATTATGATGAGTATTATTTAAGAGCACAGAAGGTCCGGGCCTTGGTCAAAAAAGATTTTGATGATGTTTTTAATCGGGTTGATGTTTTAATTACCCCAACAAGTCCCATTTTGCCGTTTAAGTTAGGGGAAAAAATAACCGATCCGCTATCTATGTATTTGGCCGATATTTACACCGTGCCGGTAAATATCGCCGGAGTGCCCGCCATTTCCGTTCCGGGCAGGGAAGTAGATAATTTGCCGGTGGGGATTCAGTTTATCGGTCCTCAATGGAGCGAGGAAGTAATATTAAATACAGCGTATGTCTTTGAGAATAATAGGAGGTAGTTTTGGGAAAAGCTCAGAAATTTAAAGAACAGCGAAAAGTCGAAAGACAAGAGCAGCAGACAAAAAAAAAGAAGAATTTTTATATTCGATCAGGTGCTACTATTATCTTTTGCGCATTTTTTACTTACGGCATGCTTTATTCGTATGGTCATTGGTACCCCGAAAAATGGTGGCCGAAAAAAGCAGTAAAGGAAGCAAAGACAGAAAGTAAGGCAACATCCACCGAAAAACAAGCAAATAAAACAGGAGAAAAAAAATATGACAAGGCACCAATTATGAATATCGACGTAAATAAACAATACACCGCAAAATTTGAAACTAATTTAGGCAATTTTTCAGTAGAATTGCTTGCAAAAAATGCGCCAAAAACCGTTAATAATTTTGTTTTCTTAGCGAAAGATAAATTTTATGACGGATTAATTTTCCATAGGATTATTAAAGACTTTATGATTCAGGGCGGAGACCCCGAAGGAAATGGCAGCGGCGACCCTGGTTATAAATTTGAGGATGAAATTAATGCAAAAGCTTTAGGGCTATCGACTGACGTAATAAAATCCAATGAAGAAGCCGGTTATAAATATAGCGATACTTTAGAAACGATCAAATTAGAAAAAGGCGTTCTGGCCATGGCTAATTCCGGCGCCAATACCAATGGTTCGCAGTTCTTTATAATCACAAAAGATAAAACTGATTGGCTAGACGGCAAACATACTCCATTTGGCAGAGTAACTGAGGGCTTAGATATTGTCCTAAAAATAGAAGCTGCAAAAACCGACAATAGCGATAAGCCGCTTGAAAATGTTATCATCAATAAAATTATGATAGAGGAAAAATAGTGGAAACCACTTTTATAATAATTTTAGGGGTAATTTTGGCGGGGATTTATCTTGTTTGGGAACTAAGAAAGCAGGGAAATAAAAAGACGTTAAAATCCGTAAATTATAAAAGCACCTACTTGAAAAAGGAAGATGTTGAACTGAAATGGCAGGAAATTGAAGATAATTTAAAAGCCGGCAAACCCAGTAATTTATCCAAGGCAATCCTAGACGGAGATAAGTTAATTGACGAAGCATTAAAGGATATTCGAATTGCCGGCGATACAATGGGGGACAGATTAAAAAACGCTAATAATTTGTTTGAACAAAATTTGTATTCAAAGGTTTGGGAAGCTCATAAATTAAGAAATTATATTGCTCATGAGATGAATGCCATTATTAATAAAAGCGATGTTGAGGAAGCCTTAAAGTCATTTAAAGAAGCTTTAGTAAAGCTAGGAAAGCTGTAAAATGTCAAAAATTAAGTTTTTCGACGTCATCCTGAACTTGTTTCAGGATCTCAAAAGATTCCGTATCAAGTACGGAATGACAAGAGGGGATTTAAGATGAGTAAATTTGAAACCGTTATTGGGATGGAATTCCATATACAATTAAATACAGTTTCTAAAATGTTTTGCAGGTGCGACAATTATTCCGCAAGCTCAAAAGCAAACGACAACACTTGTCCGGTTTGTATGGGACTTCCCGGTACTTTGCCGTATGCAAATAGAAAAGCCATAGAGTGGACATACCTTTTGGGCTTGGCATTTGAAGCAAAAATATCGAGTGAATTTAATTTTGAACGCAAAAATTACTTTTACCCGGATCTTCCCAAGGCCTATCAAATTACCAGTTCAACTAATCCGCCGGTTGTTGGCGGGCGTTTGAATATTGTTACGTCTGAAGGTGAGAAGGAGTTAAGGCTAAATCATATCCATTTGGAAGAAGATGCCGGAAAGCTTGTTCATGCCTCAAGCGGCGATTATTCTTTAGTGGACTTAAACAGGGCCGGCACGCCATTGGTGGAGCTTGTAACCGAAGCCGATTTTCGGTCTCCTGAAGAAGCCAGGGTTTTTGCCGAAAATTTGAGGAGCATTGTTCGGTATTTAGGCATTTCTTCCGGCAACATGGAGGAAGGAAATTTAAGAGCCGACGCTAATATTTCCCTACGCCTGATTGGTCAAAAAGAATTTGGTAAAAAAGTGGAAATAAAGAATATAAATTCCTTTAAGGCAATTGAAAAAGCTTTGATTTATGAAGTTAAAAGACAAACGGAAGTTTTAGAAGAAGGCGGAAAAATAACTCAGGAAACAAGGGGTTGGGATGAGAATAAAAGTAAAACCCTTCCTCAAAGAAGTAAGGAAGAAGCGCATGATTATCGATATTTTCCGGAACCGGATCTGCCGCCATTTAAACCGGACGCGGATTTAATTAGCAAACTAAAAAGCGAAATGCCGGAGCTGCCGGTGGAAAAAAGAGAGCGCTTTGTGATAGAATACGGACTTTCCGAATATGACGCATCGCTACTTACGGCCGACATTGACATGGCTAAGTTTTATGAGGTCGGAATTGAAAAAATAATGGCAAAAGAAAATAAAGATATGGTGCCCAAAGAAAGCGCTAAAAAATTATCCAATTGGATAGTTACCGAGTTATTGGGGAGGTTAAACGGCAAAGGGCTTTCAATAAAAAATTCACCGGTAACAGCCGAAAAAATTGCCGACTTGGTAGCGTTAATAGATGAGGGAACAATTAGCGGAAAAATTGCCAAAACGGTTTTTGACGAGATGTTTGAAACCGGCAAAAATCCGGAACAAATAATAAAAGAAAAAGACTTAGTGCAAATTACGGATACCAAAGCTATTGAAAGCGTTATAGACGAAATTTTAGCGGCAAATCCGAAATCAATTGAAGATTTTAAGGCCGGGAAAATGCAAGCTTTGGGCTTTTTGGTGGGTCAAGTTATGGCAAAAACCAAAGGCCAGGCAAACCCTAAAATCGTTAACGAAATTTTACGAAAAAAGCTTAATTGACAATAAATTTAGCAAGGGTTATGATTTTAACAGGAATAAATTATGCACGATAAAATAATCGAATTTGCCGATAAAATTACCAATCCTGTCCTTGATATTTTAGGAAGATTACCGCAAGCTATTTTAACTTTGGTTGGTGGTATTTTACTTATACAAATTTCAGCTGGGTTATTAGAAGTATTAGTGATAAAGCAAAAAAAACTAAAGCCTTTTCATGGTATTATTTTATCTATTTTTAAAACTTTAACCAGAATCGGTCTAATTCTCTTTGTGATGAACTCCTTAGGTTTTTCAAAACTCGCAGCTGTCATAACCGGATCGTCGGCCTTACTTATGTTCTTTTTATCTGCCGGAGCGGCCGGCATAGTTGGCGATGTAATTGCCGGAGTTTCGCTGGCATCCGATACAGATTTTAGAATAGGATCTAAGGTAAAAGCGGGAGATAAAGAAACGGTTGGCATAGTTTCGTCAACCGATATGAGAAAAGTAAGAATTAGAGACGAAGAAGGCCATATGCACGTTATTCCAAACGCCTTAATTGAAAAAAATGAATGGGTGGTGCTAAAAAAAGCTTCCGAAGTAGCAGCTCAGGAGAGGGAAGAAGCAGAGGCAAGGAGTTAGGATAATAAACAATTAACAAGAAAAACATTCGTTTGCTGCCCTCAATAAGGGACTTTTTTAATGTCAAATTTTCTAATTATTTAACTTTTTTAATGATAGTAGGAATTTGAGACCAGAGTCAATTTTTCCCTGTTCTCCCTTCCGACTGTAGCGAAAAAATCGAGATGCACTTGGCGAAGAGAACATCTCAAAAAGTTGTGTTTGAGGAGGTTACGACGAGTTCGACTTTTTGAGAGTGAATGAGCTTTATGTGCTAATCCGATTTTGTAGCGTTGTCGGCAGTTTTTGCTATCTTTTTGCTGTCAAAAAGTAGAAAGAAATGTCTAGGGAACAAAAATTCTTATGGAATTTTATGGATCCTGAATCAAGTTCAGGATGACAGGAAGAGGGAAGTATCAAAGTGTGGAATAATTTGTAATTTGACATTTAAAAGCTTGCCTTTATATTGTATACTTATCTCGAGGTGAAGTATGTCAAAAATTAGGATTAAAGAGGAGCTTTGGGAGCAAGTTGAGGCTTGTCTTAAGGATCAAAAGTCATCTGCTTACAAGTTAGCCATTATTGAAGCGGATAAAATTTTGAATAATTTAATAACGCTTAAGGGTGTGCCAGGTGACTCAACGTCGGACAAGGTCATGAAAATTAAGGAAAAATTTCCCGAGCTTGCCGGACTGGTTAAAGCTTTTCAAACCAAAGATAAAATTCTAAATCATTTAACGTATAACGTTTCGCCCGAAGAAGCGGATGCGGCATTAGATGCTTATAAGACAGCCATTAGTGATTTGGATAATGAATTTGAAATCTCATCAATAAAAGACAAACCCCATTTATTAAGAAACATAAGAAGAAAAATGAATGATAAAATAATTTTCTATTGCAGAATTTTAGAAGGAATCCTATTTCCAACCCAGGCAAGCATAATAAGTTTGCATGAAGGCAGACATTTTACAGATGAAGAAAAAACAAAGATGAAAGAAATGTATAAAAAATTAATGTACTATGAAAGAAAATCATTATCTTTAGATGTTTCTCCCGATGAAAAGCAGGAAATTTTGTTCATCAATGAAATTTTCAAAAATTGGAACAAGTTTAAGGTAGAAGTAATAAAAGTTAGTTCAAAAATGCAGGAATCCTGGAAAAAAGAAGAGTCAATAGATGTAAATAATTACACAGGTTAAGTTTTTAAAATATCAAATTCTTTAAAGTTTATGAGAATATTACTTTCAGGTCCTCCAGGCACAGGAAAATCAGCTCAGGCTTCTTTAATATCAAAAAAGTATAATATTCCTGCAGTTTCAGCCGGTGATTTATTAAGAAATGAAATTGCGAATAAAACAGCAATAGGTAAAAAAATTGAGTCCTATGTGGATAAAGGTGATTTAGCACCAGATGAACTAGTTGATCAAGTTGTAAAAGCTAAATTAAAAAAACATCCAGAAGGTTTCAAGAAGTTTTAATGATTTTGACATTATGATTGTAATAAAAACAACAGAAGAAGAAATAATCAAAAGGCTAAAATTAAGAAAAAGATTAGATGATGATATTAATGTAATAAAGCACAGGTTCAAAATTTATCATGAGCAAACCCAGCCAGTCGTAGATTATTACAAAAAGCAAAAAAAGAATATAAAGTTTATAGATGGTAATGGTTCAATAGAAGAAGTTTATGAAAGAATTTTAAAAGCATTAAAGTAATTCTAAAATTTGTTTTGCATGATTTTCAACATCAACTTTCTCTATAATATTCTTTATCTTCATCTTTTCAATAATAAAGGTAGTTCTTTTTATTCCATAATATTCTTTCCCATACATATTTTTTTTAACATAAATGCCATAAGCTTTAGAAACTTTTTTGTCATTATCACTTAACAAAGGAAAATTTAAGTTATATTTTTCAGTAAACTTTTTATGACTTTCATCATTATCCAGACTTATTCCAAAAATTATCAATCCTTTTTTCTTTAATGAACTTAGATTGTCTCTAATATTGCAGGCTTCTTTTGTACATCCAGGAGTATTATCTTTTGGGTAAAAATATAATATCACAGTTTTATCCTTATAATCACTCAATTTTATTAGATTTCCATCTGCATCTTTTAATTCAAAATCAAAAGCATTATCATTTATTTTCATATATCCTCTTCATTAGTAAAGCATCTTTCTCAATATTAGGGCTTTCAGAAACAACCACCCCTTTAATCTTAAATTCTTTAAATATTTTAATTAAATCTTTATAATTCATATCAGAATCCTTTAATTCCAAATGATTTCTCTCACCTTTTTCACTATATCTTATTCCAGACATATGAATATGCATGTTTTCTAAAGCTTTTTTTCCTAAATTTTTTTCAGTCTTCTCAAATATTTCTCTAAATTCATTTAAAGTGTTATATTTTCCATTGCTTCTTGCATGTAAATGAGCAAAATCAATGCAAGGTAAAACTTGTTCTATTTCAGATGACAATTTCAAAACCTCATCAATATCTCCAAACTGTAAAACTTTTCCAGCAACCTCGGGTCTTATCCATATCTTGTCATCAACCTCTTTAACTATTTTAACAATCTCTTTTACACCTTCTTTTATTTTAGCATAAACTTTTTCTTTCTCCATTTTCATGTAATAGCCAGCATGAAAGCAAACACTATAACCATGACATAAAGAAGTTATCTTGGCAGATGTAGCAATATAAGAAATGCTTGCATGATATTTCTTAGGTTCACTAGAATTAAGATTTACAAAATAAGGAGCATGGCAGGTTAATACAACATTATTTTTCTTAGCAATATCAGCAATTAAAGGAGCTTTCTCTTTTGTAACATGAATGCTATGCACAAATTCCAGTTCCATGCATTCTAGTCCTAACTCTTTAACCCTATTAATTCCATTTTCAGTACTTGGTTTTCCTGTACTCAAAGGTATTCCAGCTGTGCCAAATCTTAATTTATCCATTATC
>LBVV01000021.1 GCA_000993275.1 candidate division CPR2 bacterium GW2011_GWC2_39_10
CACAATCGTCATTGCGAACAATCCGGCAGCCGCCGGAGAGTGCGGCAATCTTGTTTCAAGCAGAGGAGATTGCTTCGTTTCACTCGCAAAGACGCAGGGTTATGAGCGGTTACAATAGAGAATCTGGAATAAGGAGCGGAATTATTGTTCGACTGAAGGGTAACGGAATGGAGAACTTACGCCACAATCAAGCACAATCAAGAAACTTCTCCACCTGTCTCGCGCCAAGGCTCGCCTCGGCGAAGCGGGCGGGCCAACTTAGTTGAGTCGAAGAATATAAAAAGTAATAAGGAGTCGAAGAATAAAAAAAGGTGGCCTATTGGGCCACCATGTTAAAAATAGTGATTTTTTATCGAGAGTTTGCTTTGGTAAGTAAGGTTATCTGTGTTATATCTGTCGGGACATCGTAATTTATGAGATATGAAAATCACTCTTGATTGAATCCATCATGTCTTTGGTGTTTAAGCGTTTTTGCACTTCTTCCGGATGTTTGCCGTGTTGTCCGCACCAAAAACGCTGAAGATGTTGGCATAGCCACACCACACGAATTGCTTCAAGCGACTTAACCTTGTTTTTAAGTACTACAATTTCTGAAAGGCCTGGTATTTCGCTAATGCCCTTAAGCAAGGTCTGTTTAGCTTGCAAGACAGAATTTGCGTGAGGCTTTGTTAGCAGCGGATAGTTGAATTTTTTAATCAACACCGATATTTCTTCTACGGTAAAGAAGTCTTGCATTTCATTCCCTGTAAGATACATCAAATCATGCAATAGAATTAGATTATCTTTTATATACAGGGAACTGTTTGGCTGGTGAATTCCGTCAAAACCCCATCCCGTTACCATATTATCATCAATTGAAACCTTGACTTTTCGTCTCGCACTGGCGGTGGGCTTAAAATCTGTTTCTCCATCCTTTAAGTCTTGGATGGAAATGACTTCTTGGTTTTCATAAACTATTTTATATCTCTCTTTGCCGTTGCTGTGCCAAACACCAACCTGACCATTCTCGTAATTGTAGGAATTAACTACCGGTAGTTTTTTAGCTTTCCGCAGAGTCCGCTTAAATGCCATTGTTTTCTCCTCCCCTTATATCAGTTTTTCAATTTGCTATCGATCTATTGCACCGGCAGTATAGCACAATTATGTTTATCGACCAACTTTACTCTCGATTATCTTTCTCGACAAATGCAATACTTCGTCATAAAATGATAATGAATGGCAATATTTCCCAAAAAACATAAAGATCGCTATTTTCTGTCACTTGATATTGGAACGGAGTTTGTTAAGTGTCTCATTTTTAGAGTTGATGAAAAAGAAGGCAAAGGTTTAATAATAGGAACGGGGAAACAACGCCAGAAATTGGGGGATATGCAGAGCGGCGGCGTAACCGATATTGGTGGCGTTGTTGACAACTGTGAAAAGGCAATTTCAAGGGCCGAAAAAATGGCGGGAATATCAGCAACGGATTGCATTATAGGAATTGCGGGCGAACTGGTAAAGGGCACAACCACAACTGTCAATTATGAGCGCTTAAGTCCTAAAGAAAAGATTGATAATGCCGAACTTAACAATATTTTAAATAAAGTTCAGTATCAGGCTTTCGAACAGGCCAGGAAACAACTGGCTTGGGAAACTGGATATAAAGAAATTGAAGTAAAGCTGGTTAATGCGGCAGTGGTTGACGTTAGGGTTGACGGATATCATGTTACTAACCCAATTGGTTTTCAGGGTAAAGATGTTCAGGTGGGCATTTATAACGCCTTTGCGCCGTTAGTCCATTTGGGAGCGCTTCAAACAATTGCTTCTGAACTGGGCTTAAATTTAATTTCAGTGGCGGCAGAGCCTTATGCTGTTGCCAGATGTATGGGGGACGAAGAGTCAACTGAATTTTCGGCCATTTTTATAGATATTGGCGGCGGTACTTCGGATATAGCGGTGGTACGAAACGGTGGAGTTGAAGGCACTAAAATGTTTGCTTTAGGCGGCCGGACTTTTACCAAAAGACTTGCCCAGGTTTTAAATACCAGCTTCTCTAAAGCTGAAGAAATGAAAGTGGCTCATTCGGCCGGTGAACTTGAGGAAAAAGAAGAAAAAATAATAAGGAATGCCATTTTACAAGACTCCGAGGTTTGGCTTTCGGGCATAGAATTATCGCTTCAGGAGTTCGATAAAGTAGATATTTTGCCCTCCAGAATTTTGTTATGCGGTGGTGGAAGTCAGCTACCTGAAATTAAGGAAGTTTTAGAGTCTGCGGGCTGGTGGAAAAGTTTGCCCTTTGCCAAAAAACCAAAAATCAAATTCATTGAAACTTCAGATGTTGCTAATATGTTAGATAATACCAATATGTTAAAAAGTGTCCAAGACATTACTCCGATGGCGCTGGGTAATTTGCTTCTAGATTATTCGGAGGATGAAGAAAGCATTTCCGGGGTTTTGCGAAATATTGTTAAAGTTATGCAGGTATGATAAAAATGTCAAATATCAAATTTCAAATGTCAAAATGATAAATAAAAAAGAAAAATAATTTGCAAATATTAAAATTTTAAAAGCATATAAAGTAAATAAAAAAGGGATTGGATTGTGAAAAGGGTAATTTATTTAGAAGTTGATGAAGAAATTACGTCTGCTATCGACAAGGTAAAAAAAGTGGATGAGCATGCGATCTTTTTGGTTATTCCTAAAGGAGCAACCCTGCTTCAGAGTGTCATCAATCTAAGGCTTTTAAATAAAGAGGCCGATAAAATTGGCAAAAGAATATCAATTGTAACAAGTGATAAGGTAGGGAAGGCCATGGCGGCTAGAGTTGGTTTGCCGGTTTTCACCAATATAGACAAAAATGGCATTCCGCAAGGCTTGGTTGCCGAAATAGAAAAAGAAGAATCGGCAGTAAAAAATGATAAAGAAGAAGAATTTGAGGAAGATGCGGGCCCCCTAATTCATACAAAAGTAAAAGATTATAAAGCCAAAAATGAGATTAAAAAGGCATATATAAGCGAAGATAGTGAAGCAGATGACCTAAAAGAAGATGAAGAATTGTCTGAAGTGCCAACCTTAGTTACAAGAGAAATTAGAAACAAATCGGAAGATATCCAAGGATCAGGCGAAGGGCAAAAAAGGCCGGAGAAAGTTCATATTGCCAGCAGACGTTTTATCTGGGCAATTTTTCTTGCCATTCCTGTTATTTTATTTATCTTGGGTTTTATTTTTCTTCCCAAAGCGGAAGTGATTATTGCGGTTGCCTCAGAAAAAATGCCGGTTGATGCTAAATTTGCAGTTGATAAAGACGCCCAAGGGGTGGACGCAAAGCAAGGTATGATACCGGGAAAATTTATTGATGATATAAAAGAAGAGCAAAAAGAATTTGATGCAACCGGTAAAAAAGATGTCGGGGCAAAAGCCACAGGCATGGTTACTTTGTATAACAAATGGGATTCGGATGCTTTCACCTTAAAAAAAGGAACTCAAATGAGGTCGGGAAGCGGAAAAGTTTTCTTGCTTGTAAGTGAGGTTTCTATCCCCGGTACTACCATAAATCACGGTACTATTGTTGCCGGTCAAATTAGCGCTGCGGTAGAGGCAGAATTGTCGGGCGATTCTTATAACATAGGAGCATCTGATTTTGTCATTGTAAAGCTTTCGGCCCCGGAGCAGGTATTGGTTTATGGAAAAAGCTTAAGCAATATGTCCGGCGGCTCCACTAAAGAAGTAAAAATAGTTTCTGACGCTGATGTTGCCAAATCTAAAGAAACTTTTATCAAAGAAGTGAGTGATAATTTTATAAAAAAATTAAAGGCTGATAATAAAAGCTATATTGTAATAGATAAGGCCGTTAAAACCGAGGCGGTTAGCTTTGAGGCCAGTCCTGCAGTTGGCGCTGAGGCTTCAAAATTTACGCTTAAACTTAAGTCCAGATATCGGGCGGTCATTTTTGATGACGCCGATATCAACCGTTATTTTACGAAAATTTTGGAAGCTCAGGTTCCGGAGGGCAAACAAGTTTATATGTCCGAAATAGATTCCTCAAAGTTTGCTCTTCTTTCCGAATTTAAAGATAAATTAAACAGTGCCGAATTTAGGTTTAGCGCTAATGTTGATCTAACGCCAAAGCTTGATTTGGAAAAAATTAAGATGTCTTTGGTTCTAAAAAAGAAATCGGATATCGAGAAAAGCTTAAAGGAATATGCAAGCGTTAAAAGCGTTAAATTTAAATCTACTCCTTTTAGCATGTCCATTATGCCGCTTTTACCCAGCCATATTGCCGTTAAAATGGAAGTAATAAAATGAGATTTCTAGCTATAGATGTGGGGGAAAAAAGGATAGGGCTAGCTATAACCGATCCGACAAATACAATTGCTCTGGAACATTCGGTGGTTTCGCCGGATCAGTTTAAGGAAAAATTGCAGGAACTGTTTGAAACAGAGGGTGTTGGCGCAATTGTTGTTGGAAGACCACGAAATTTAAACGGAGACTTGGGCCCGCAGTCCAAAAAAATCGAAGATTTTATAAAAAAGGAAGTTGTTGGAATTAATATAGAAATTATTTGGGAGGACGAAAGCTTAACTTCAAAAATGGCCGAAGACGAACTGAAGCGAAAAGGCTATTCCGGCAAGGAAATAAAAGAAAAGGTTGACGTGGTTGCTGCACGCATAATTTTAGAAAGTTACTTAAGGAGAATATGAAAAGAAAATTATTTTTTATTGTAATACTTTTTTTGGGGGTTATTTTATTTTTTACCAGTTTGGCCGGTACTTATTATACTGCCGGCATAAACGTAAAAAATAACGAATATGAAAAAATGACTTTTATTGTCCATGAGGGTCAAAGTTCAAAGCAAATAGCTAAAAGTTTAAAAGACAAAGGCGTAATTAAAAGTTACTGGACCTTTCTAGCCCATTTAAAATTAAGCGGCAGCAAAATAAGGGGTGGCGATTACGAATTGGATAAAGGCTTGTCTGTAAAGGATTTGGTAGTCAAATTTTCGGTTGGGGAGGTAAAGGTTACCAAAGTCGTTGTTCCCGAAGGATGGACGGTTGAAGAAATTATAGGGTATCTTGATAATGAAAATATTTTCAAAAAAGAGGACGCTAGGGCGGCCATAGATAAAAATTACAATTATGACTTTTTAATCGGAAAAGGTATTAAAAGTTTTGAAGGTTATTTGTTTCCCGACACTTATGTTATAGATAAAAAAGCGTCGCCGGAAGACCTGATAAATATGATGCTAAAGAATACGGAAAGCAAGTTATCCATAAAGGGTTTAAAGGACGGTTTCGGCCGGCAAGGACTTAGCGTTGGGCAGGCCGTTATTTTAGCTTCGATTGTTGAAAAAGAAGGCAATGGCAATACTGATAGGCCGATTATTGCCGGAATATTGTTAAACAGGCTTGAGTATGGCATGAGACTTGATGCCGATGCCACTGTTCGCTATTTGACAGGGGACTGGACCGGAGAAATTACTCAAAAAGAGCTAGATGAAGATAATCCATACAATACCCGTAAAAACGTTGGTTTGCCGCCGACACCTATTTGCAATCCGGGGTTAGAGTCTCTAAATTCGATAGCTTATCCGGAAAAAACTGATTATTTATATTATTTGCACGGCAAAGACGGCAAGGCTCGTTACGCCAAGACAATAGAGGAACATAACAGAAATATTGAACTATATTTGGCGCCATAATGAATAAAATGTCAACCTTTATTTGCTTTTTTATGCCTAGTAGGGTTGACAATAAATCCTTAGTACCCTATACTACGTGAAGTTTTTTAACATGCTGTTTGTCGAGAAGTTTTTAAGCAAGGTCAAATTAATAATTATTGGTCGAAACTTCTTTTATCCTTCGACATTCTCGGGATAAAAATTGGCAAACAAGCATAATGCTATTTTTTAAAAAAAATAGCCGGAGGCTCTATTAGGAAAGAGTATCGAGCGGTCCTTAAAAAAATTTTACGCCGGGACACGCGGGAGGACTTTTCTAAAAAAACCCTAAGGCGAAAACTAAAGAATAAATTAGGATATCTACTGTGGAAATCCAGAAGAATTACCAAGAAATTTCCACACATCCTATTAAAACCAACTAGACAAGTTGCACATTTTACAGTTATCTCTATTATTTTGGTTGTTTTTTGTACATCCTTATTTTCAAGCGGGCAGGCAGTGGATAAGGATTTTTTTGTTGATCCGTTCAGGTTAAAGGGGGAGAGACAACTAACCAAAATCAATGAAATTCAAATTGCCGCGTCTGTTGCCGAAGTTATAGGCGGCAATATTAAAGAGGAAGCCAATGCAATGGTAAGTAAACAGCTTACAGTGGCATTGCCAATTTCGGCCGATGAAAATTTCTTGGCAAAGCCGATGTTGGCAAGCACCACCATTCCGGCCGGCAGAAAAACAAACACTATTACGGAATATGTAGTTCAATCCGGTGATACATTATGGACTATATCCGCGCAATTTGATATAACCACCGATACCGTATTGTGGGCAAATGATCTTGAAGATGAGAACTTGGTTAAGCCGGGGCAGAAGCTAATTATTTTGCCTGTGGCCGGCGTTCTGCATACCGTAAAGAGTGGCGATACCGTCCAGTCAATTGCTAGTAAATACAGCGCTTCGGCAAATATGGTCATTTCTTTTAACGATTTAGAAGATACGCCAAAACTAAAAGAAGGTTTAAAGATAATTGTGCCGGATGGTACAATTCCCCAACCGCCAAGGCCGGTTCAGGTTCAGGCCCCTGATAACGATGATGATTATGACTCCGCTCCCAGAACGAGAATTACTCCAAGCTATGGTGGTCCAAACCGTTTCCCCTACGGCTATTGTACTTGGTGGGTAGCCTCCAAACGTTATGTGCCGTGGAACGGAAACGCAGCCGATTGGTATTGGAATTCAAGGGCCATGGGATACGCCACCGGCCGTACACCGGTTCCGGGCTCTATTATGGTAAGCTGGGAAAGCCCAATTGGTCACGTTGCCTATGTAGAATCCGTTAACGGGAATTCTTTTACGATATCGGAAATGAATGTTCGGGGATGGGGCATTGCCTCATCAAGAACAATTACCGTAAACCAAGTTCCGCTAATCGGATTTATTTACTAAAAGTAAATAACAATAAGCAATTAACAATAAACAGTAAAATCTACAAAAATCTTTTTCATAAGATTGTTCATTGTTTGTTTTGAACAATATAGAGATCGTTTATGTTTAAAATCAATGGTATAATCATACCAAGTTGAAATGGGGAAAAAATTGTTTGCTGATGAAGTTACTATAAAAATTAAAGCAGGAGACGGCGGTAACGGTATTGTGTCTTGGGAAAGACAGAAATATGTTGCCAAGGGCGGACCCGGAGGCGGAGACGGCGGAGACGGCGGAGATATTGTATTTAGGGCAAACAAAGATATTGCCACGCTTAGTTTTTATACAACTAATAAATATTTGAAAGCTGAAAGCGGACAGGACGGACGGACTCATAAAAAAACTGGCAAAGGTGGAGAGGGTTTAGTGCTGGAGGTTCCGGTCGGTACTATGGTAATTGACATAAAAACAAAAGAAATTTTGGCTGACCTTATTGAGGATAAGGCCGAAGTTCCTGTTGCTTCAGGCGGAAAAGGTGGTTTTGGCAATGCTCATTTTACCTCGTCGGTAAGACAAGCTCCCGAAATTTCCGAGCTTGGTGAGCCTGGCGAAGAAAAAGAAATAAAATTAGAGCTAAAACTGGTAGCCGATGTTGGTTTGGTTGGCTTTCCTAATATTGGTAAGTCAACTTTGCTGTCGGTTGTAACAAAAGCGAGGCCCAAAATTGCCGATTATCCTTTTACTACAATTATTCCTAATTTAGGGGTCGTTGATAGGCTTCCGGATGAAAAGGTACCCGATAATTTCGGATTTGTTATTGCGGACATACCCGGTTTAATAGAAGGGGCAGCCTTAGGCAAAGGCCTTGGGGATGAATTTTTGCGTCATATCGAAAGAACCAGGGTGATAATTCATTTAATTGACGCGGTGTCACCAAGCTTTAAAAAAGACTATTTAACCATCCGAGACGAACTTAAGTCTTTTAATCCGGATATTTTGCTAAAGCCGTCTATAGTTGCCATTTCGAGGGCGGATCTTTTAAATGAGGACGAACTTCAAAAAAAGATAAGGGAGTTAGTAAAAGAAGTAAAGATTAAAGATAAAGTTTATTTGTTTTCAGCAGTTACGCGCCAAGGCCTTAATGATTTGTTATTTAAAATAAATGACCTTTTAATAAAAAATCCAAGAAAAATCGAGGCCAAGATTGAAGAATTCAAAAAATTTACTTTAAAGGACAGAGTAAGCGGATTTGATGTCATAAAAGAAAAGAATTATTACATAATTTCCGGACCAAAAATAGATAAATTTGCAATAAGAACAGATTTTAACATCAAAGCGGCCATGTATCGCTTTAGACATATTTTAAAAAGATTAGGCGTCGAAAGTGAACTAAGAAAGAAGGGGGCCAAGGAGGGGGATAAAATAAAGGTGGCGGGAAAAGAGTTTGAGTTTAAAGAATACTAAATTCAAAAAAGAATTAAGAATCTAGAATAAAGTAGCAAGAATGAGAATATAGAATTTAGAATATGGTTTTCTATATTTTATTTCTTGTTCTAATGCTTAATTCTTAATTCGTTATTCTTGATTCTTGCAGTATTTGTGCTTAGGATTTTGAATTTTATATATTTGTTGTATACTGTTTCTAACTAAATCGGGGGTCGTTATGTGTGGTATCGTTGGTTATATTGGATTTAAAAATGCTAAGGAAATACTAATAAGCGGTTTAAAAAGACTTGAGTATAGAGGTTACGATTCCGCCGGAATGGCTTTGGTTGGTCAGGAACTTGACGCGATTAAAGCTATCGGCAAAATAGTCAATTTAGAAGAGAAAATTAATGGTTTTAAAAAAGAGGCAAAACTCGGCGTTGCTCATACCAGATGGGCAACGCACGGGGCGCCAACCGAAGAAAATGCCCATCCGCATTTATCATGCGACAAAAAAATTGCTGTCGTTCATAATGGCATAATTGAAAATTACGCAGCTTTAAAGGAAAAACTTCAAAGAAGCGGCCATAAATTTTTATCCGAGACCGATACAGAGGTCTTGGCTCATTTAATTGAAGAGAATTTTAAAGGCGATCTTTTGAAGGCAGTTATGGATGCCCTTTCGGTTGTGGAGGGCACTTATGGCCTTGCCGTAATTCACTCAGGCCAAAAAGATAAAATTGTAGTTGCCAGAAACGGCAGTCCTTTGGTAATTGGCGTTGGAAAAGGCGAAAATTTTATTGCTTCCGATGCGGCCGCAATTCTTGCTTATACCGACAAAGTTATATATTTAGGCGATAAAGAAGTAGCTCTGCTTACCATGGAAGACGTAAGTATCTTTGACTTAAAAAGCAAGCCGCTAAAAAAAGAAATTTCAAAAATTGATTGGGATTTGGAGGCCATAGAAAAAGACGGTTATGACCACTTCATGTTAAAGGAAATTATGGATCAGCCGCAGGCAATAAAAAACGGTTTGGCGGGAAGAGTAAGCGCGGTAAGCGGAAATGTTCATTTGGGGGGCATAAATATTACTGCCAAAGAATTTGCATCGGTGCGGCGAATTGTTATTACTGCGTGCGGCACCTCGTGGCATGCTGGGCTTATTGGGGAATTTTTTTTAGAAAAATTGGCCGGAATTCCAACAGAGGTTGAGTATGCTTCAGAATTTAGATATCGAAATCCTATAATTGATCCGGGAACTTTACTCATGGCCATTTCTCAGTCCGGTGAAACGGCTGATACCTTAGCGGCTTTAAGGGAAGCCAAACAAAAGGGTGCAAAAACTTTGGGAATTATAAATGTTGTCGGTTCCACTATTGCAAGGGAAGTTGACGGCGGGATGTATATTCACGCGGGTCCGGAAATTGGTGTGGCTTCAACAAAGGCTTTTACTTGCCAGGTTTCTTCGCTTGTTATGCTTTCTGTTTATTTGGGAAGGATGCGAAATTTATCTATGTCAGAGGCGTCAAATGTTTTGCATGAATTACTTTTAATACCGGCAAAAATTGACAAAATTCTGTCTCAAACACAAAAAATTAAAAAAATTGCTGCCGATTATAGTAAGTATTCCGATTTTTTGTATTTAGGCCGCAATTTAAGTTATCCGGTGGCACTTGAAGGCGCCCTAAAATTAAAAGAGATTTCCTACATTCATGCTGAGGGTTATCCGGCAGCCGAGATGAAGCACGGACCTATTGCCTTAATTGATCCTGCTTTTCCCAGTGTTTTTATTATTCCCAAAAATGGCCTGTATGAAAAAACAATCAGCAATATAGAAGAAATTAAAGCAAGAAGCGGCCGGGTGCTGGCAATTGCCCAGGAAGGGGATAACTTTATCAAGAACTTGGCGGATGATGTTATCTATATTCCCGAAAGTCATGAGGTGCTGTCGCCGTTACTTTCTGTTATTCCTTTGCAGCTTTTATCCTATTTTATTGCTATAATGAAGGGGTGCGATGTCGATAGGCCCAGGAATCTAGCAAAAAGTGTTACCGTGGAATAATATGCCAGAATCAGAAGAAGAAAAAAATAACTATCCAAATATAGACGGAAACTTAGTTTACGAAAAAAGTGCCAGGCGTATTGGTTTTGGCTTTAAACTTTTTGTCTTTGTTTTTGCATCTTTAATCACCTTGGTCATTGTTGCCAGTTATGCTCCGGTTGGAGAACTTGTTAGGCAAGTAGCCTCTGTCGGACGTTCTTTTCCGGAGGCAAATGATCCAAAGAAAATAACATTAAGCTGTAATTATAAGGGCCAAAATGTTTCCATAAGCGAGACTCTTCACGGCAGCGTTTACAGCTACTATGGCGGCGATCCCGAAAAAAACAATTTAAACAGAGCAAACAATTATGCCGGTTATGTTTTCTCTTACCCGGAAGACAAAACTATTGCAACTTTGGCGACCGATATTAAAAGCAAGGGTCAGTCAATGAACCTTACCGGCGATGAAACATTGGACCTGGCGCTTTGTCTTGTTCAGGCAATTCCATATGATGATGCCAAGGCCGAACTTATATTGTCTCACGGGGTGGGAGACAGCGTAAGCTTTGTAGAGGACAAAAAAATGGCCGGCCGGTTTCCTTATGAAACTCTTTACGACAACAAAGGGATCTGCACCGATAAATCATATTTGGCGTCGTCACTTATAAAGGAGTTTGGCTATGGTTCGGTAATTTATGTTTTTGATGAGGATCGGCATATGGCCGTTGGCATTAAAACGCCATCAACGTATTCGTCTTTTAATTCAGGTTACAGTTTTATTGAAACGACGAATATCGGATATAAAGTTGGGCAGCTTCCGCTTATAGATACCAAAAGCGGTTTAGCCGGAAAGTTAGATATTAATTTTTCGGAAAATGATTATAAAGCTTCCGGCAGCGGTAACATAAAAGCCATTCCGGAAATAAAAGAAGGTAATATTTCAAACCCGTCGGAAACCGTCAAAATTTCAGACGGCAAAGAGTATGAAAGAATTGTGGAACTTACCAAAAGGCAAGAACGCATAAGGCAGATAATAGCAAGCTTAGGTGACTTGAGTAAAAAAGCCACCGATTTAAAGCCGCAGCTGGAGAGCCAAAAACCGTCAGTAGAAGTGGCGCAGGCGAATTTAAGCAAAGCCCAGCAAACGCTGACCAATGCCGAAAGTAAGTATAAGCAAAATCCGACCCAGGAAAATTATAGCGCTTATGAGCAGGCCTATAGTGCATATAAAACGACCTATAATTCAACAACCTATACGGTCAATCAATACAATGCGCTTGTAAATAACTATAACTATCAAATTGATCAGTTTAACAAATTGGTTAATGAATATAATATTTTAATTAAACTCGACTAGGCTATGACTATAAAACAGGCGCTTTTGTGGGCAGACAGGAAGTTAAGGGGAACAGAAGACCCTAAAAAATCAGCTTACTTTTTACTAAAAAACGTCATTTTTGAGGATGAGAGTTTTATTTTGGCGTATCCGGAATTTTTGTTGTCAAAAAGACAGGAATTAAAGTTTAGAAGATGGATTTTAAAACGCCAGAAACATTTACCGGTTTGGTATATAGCCGGTTTTATTGATTTTTATGGGTTGACCTTGAAGGTGAATAAAAATGTTTTAATACCAAGGCCGGAAACGGAAGTGTTGGTAGAAATGATTTTAAGTGATTTGTGTTGCCTCTCACCCTATCCCGAGCTTTCCAAAAACTGTCATTCCGGACTTGATCCGGAATCCATAGACTGTGAAAAGCGCCTTTACAAAGGGATTCTGAAACAAGTTCAGAATGACGGAATAAGTTATTTTCTGCATTCTCGGACAGGCTCGGAGCTGGGGGGTGCTGGACTTGTTCTTGCCGATATAGGAACCGGATCCGGAGCAATTGGACTATCTCTCGCCAAAAAACTTCCCGAGGCAAAAGTGTACGCCATTGATATCTCTGCAAAAGCGATAAATTTAGCCAAAAAAAATTCCAAGATAAATAATATTCAGAATGTTGTTTTTAAAAAAGGAAATTTATTGGATCCCTTAAAAGAAAAAGCGAACATTATTGTTGCAAATTTGCCTTATATCCCAACCAATGATTTAAACGGGCTTGCTTTTGATATTATTCATCATGAACCTCGACTTGCTTTAGATGGCGGAAAAGACGGCCTAGATATTTACCGTCAGTTTTTTATTCAGGTGACATCTAAAATTAAATCCGGTGGAAAAATTTATTTGGAAATAGGCGAAAATCAGGGGGAAAAAATTAGGGATTTGGCTTTAGACGTTTTTCCGAATGCTAATGTGTTGCTAAAAAAAGACTGGGCAGGGCTGGATAGATATGTGGTACTCGAAATGTAAGCTAATTATTTTGCAGGAATATTGTTTTGTTATATGCATAAATCTCTGATTGTTGAAATTCAAAATGCAAATATTAAAATGAAAAATGATAAAGTAAAATAAAAAAATTTTTGATTTTAGCAATTCAACTTCCTGCTGTTATTCCGGACATTCAATTAAAAAATACAATCAGTTGATCCGGAATCTATTTTTACAAAATCAATTAATTAAAAAAAATTGATAATTTAGATTTTATTTGTAAAAGCTTAGGGTTATAATAAAAAGAAACAGATATTAATTATATGGAGATATATGTTTAAGAAAGAAAAAATTAGAGATAAAATTGTTGAAGAAAAAAACCATCTTAGTGTGTTCGAGGGGTTTAAATTTGGCTTCGGTTTTTTTGTAGCCATATTAACCGGGATTCTAATTGTGGCGGCGTTGGTTTATCTATTTACCAATATATTTAAAGCTACGGGAATTGGGTTTTGAATTAATAAACAATAAACAAATAGCAATAAACATAAAAACTTGTGTCATTCCGGGCATAATGCTTAAAAAGTGTTGCTACTTTAGGTCAAAATATGCCTTCCAATAAATAAATTGGAAGAGATGATCTTCTGTAAGTCCAT
>LBVV01000022.1 GCA_000993275.1 candidate division CPR2 bacterium GW2011_GWC2_39_10
TTACAAAACAGAATTCAGCCATGAAGGAAAGACATACGAACTCGCGCGATTTACCGTGGAACAGCTTGGCTTTCCAAGCGGAGCGACGACAGAGGAGATTCTGGACGAAAAAAACTTAGAAAAACTTTTTGCAGATTACACTCTTACGAATAAGTTGTCGGTTAAAACTATTAAAGATTGGATTTACAATGACGAGGGTGATTCGGCTATGGAGGCGTCTCATCTGTTTCAGAAAAAATGGTTTAAATATTTTCCCAATATTAATGATTTAGACGAAATTAACCACGTACTACATACCTTTACCGATGCCTGGAATTATTTTCCTCATAAATCGTTAAGCGGTAAATCTCCTTACCAAAAGGTTAAAGAGGCTTATAAAGAACCGCCCCAAAACGAAACTCCATCCAAGAAGGAAATGCCTAATGTTGTTGTTGGCGGCATAGAAATGAACTGGAAAGAATATGAGCAAATGCTTAAGAAAATGGAAAAAGTGCAAGCACCCTTTAAAAAATGGATTAAAAAAGATCTTTTGCCGGAATACGAACACTATCTAAGAAAGAGCTATACGGATAAAACGGTTGCGAAACATTTTGGAGTTGCCAACATCTTTTTCGATAGAGTATTGCATGTCGGTTTTGTGCATTTAGACTTAGTTAGAAAAGCATTTATTCAAAAAGAGTTCCCTAAATGGTGGCAAACCCATGTTATGATGAGCAATCTAAGCGAAAAAGAAGTTCTATCATCATTAAAAAGATTATTTGAATTCATATCCCAAACTTATGATATAGATATCAAGAAATTTGGTTTTTAGTCCTAAAAAGAGCCTGCCAAGGGTCAGACCCTTGGCAGGTAAGTTAAATCCAAATTGAAAACTAGGCGGTTTTGGGGTAGGAGATTTTTTCTTATAGAAAATTAGGCTTTTTTGAAGTATAATACAGCAATTCAGATTGAAGCTTGAAAATTCTATATATGGGGGGTTGTTACTTTGAAGATAGCAATTATTGAGAACGTTGGTCCCGATAGAAACATTGACGGTCCCAAAAACAAAGGAATGGAAGACAGACATTTTCTTATTCAGTCTTTTATGGACACGGACTCTGTTTTGGGGGGCGTTTTTGACGGACATATCGGCAAATTTGCCTCCGATTATGCCTCAAAAAGATTCCCGGAAGTCTTTAAAACACACCTTTCAAAAGGTATTAAGGAGGCTTTTGTTTTCAGTTTTGCTCAGGTCTCAGATGAACTTGCTGCAAAAGATCCCTCCGGCTCCGGAACCACTGCCACTGTTTTTTTGATTCAAGATGGCACAATACACGTTGCAAACGTTGGAGACTCTAAAGCCATAATCGTAACGGACAACGAGATGGTAACACTAACGGAAGATCACCGGACTTCTAATCCTGACGAGTTGGATAGGATTTCTCATTGTAAGGGAATATTATTTAGCGATCTAAAAACCCGCAAAGCATACGTTGCCGAGCATGGCACAAAATACGGCTTGGAGCCTACAAGATCGCTGGGCGACATTGATTATATGAAAGCCGGTATAATTGACGTGCCCCATGTATCAACCCACAAGATCTCCAGCCAAGACTTATATTTGGTTTCAGCCACCGATGGGCTGTGGGATTTCCTAGAAGACTGGCAGGTTGCCATCAAGGCAAGAGAAATTGCAGACCCCGAAATTCTGGTACAAAAGTTAAATACACACGTTTTTGCAGACTTTTGGGGCCATGACAATCTAACCATTATTGCCGTACGGCTAAAAGAGTAGCTTTTATCAGCTGCTCTTTTTACTTTTCTGCATCTAAAGCGATAAACCAGTAAATTGTAACCTAAGAATTTTTGGGGTAAAATGAGTGAATATTAGATCAGGAAAATTTACTATGATTGTTGGGTTTCCATCAGGTGCTCTAAAAAATCTCTTTCCTTACCTCTCTCCGGAATTCTTTAAGGCACTGCAAGATCTCGGAGTAAAGGCATTAGAGATACATACAAGCGATAAAGAAAGTTTGCTAAAGGTTTTAAATTTGGACTTATCTTTAACAAAGCGACTTAATTATCTTGCATTGCACCTTCCTTCAGTCAAGGAAACAGAAATGGAAGATCTCTTGCCGATTATAAAAGAGGTTCATGCCAAACACGATTTCAAGTTAATGGTTTCTCATACTGATATAATTACAGACTGGAGTATATTTTCCAACCAAGGTTTGCCAATTGCCTTAGAGAACATGGACCACAGAAAAGATAGGGGAAAAACCGTAAAAGACATTAAAAATATATTAGACAAATATGATTTTAAATTTGTCCTGGATGTTAATCATTGTTTTGTTAATGATCCATCTTTAAAGTTAGTTGATGAATTCATAACGGCTTTTAATGACCGCCTGGCTGAAATTCACGTGAGTGGTTATGAGGTTCTTCATGACCCGCTTTCTAAGACAAGACAGTCGGAAATTGTCGAGAAAATTGCACATATTAATGTGCCGATAATTATTGAGTGCGGCTATCAAAATTTAAATGAGGCAAGACAAGAGCTAAATTATGTTAAAAGCTTTTTTTAAAAAGCAAAGTGGATTCAAGAGTATTTTAGGGTAAATTCCTTTTGTCATTATCGTTTTCGACTCTGAGGGATGAGCCCTCAGCTCAGACTCGATGAGCGCAGGCGGGAATCTAGTCTTCCTCTGTCATTCCGGACTTGATCCGGAATCCAGTTAGTTCTAAATTTCCTTTTATACTTTTGAACGACTGCCTGTCTGTCAGGTGGACAGATTGCCGATTTCTTTAAGTCAAATCCAAATTGAAAACCAGGCGGTTTTAGAGATCTCTATTCTCAGTGCCCCAAAATTAGCTATTTTTGTTTTCGTGCCTTAAAATAAAATTGATTAAGATAAGGACGCAATGAAATTTATTGATGTTAACTTCGAGGTACCTATAGCATTGAAAACGGAAAGTTTTACCCTTAGACCGTTGTCATCGGAATATGCAGAAATGGATTACAAAGCCATTATGTCTAGCTTAGAACGTCTGCAGGGTACCTTTGGCCCTTCCATAAAATGGCCGTCAGCTGAGCTTACGTTAGGGGAAAACCAATCAGATTTAGAGCTTCATCATGACCTTTTTATAAAGAAAGAAGAGTTTAGTTATATTATCCTTGACCCAAAAGAGCGATATTCAAAAGGTTGTATTTACTTAGTTCCTCTACTGCATCCGGATTATGATGTTTTGATTTATTCTTGGGTTACCGCAGAAGAGGCTAAAAAGAATTTTCATCCTATTTTAATTGAAACTATTAAAGAATGGCTGCAAACATCCTGGCCGTTTAAAAAACCGGTTTTCCCCGGAGTAACTATCTCTTGGGATGAATGGGATAAAGAGCTAGAAGCGAATGGAAACAACCCTACTTCCAAAACCCAAAATTAGCAAAAACCTAATATTTATAAGAAATTAATCCAAATTGAAAACCAGGCGGTTTTGGGGTAGAGGATTTTTGTCATTCCCGTGCAGACGGGAATCCAGGAATACCAATAAATTCTTTTGTATCTTATAACGACTGCCTGTTTGTCAGACGGACGGATTGCCGAATCCCTTAATTCAAATTAAAAACCAGGCGATTTTGGGGTGGAGGGTTTTGGATTCTTATAGAAAATTAGGACATTTTGGGGTATAATAAGATAAATAATCGCTTTATGAAGAGGTAAATATAGTGTTCCAACAGGCTTTTAAAAATATCGACAATATGCTCTGGAAAGACGCTGGGGTTTCTAGCGAGCTTGATTATGTTGAGCAAACCTCTTGGATCCTCTTTTTAAAATATCTTGATGATCTGGAAAAAGATAAGGAAACAGAGGCCAAGCTTGCCGGCCAAAACTACCGATATATTATAGCTCAAGAATACAGATGGGAAATATGGGCGGCGCCAAAAACAGCCGATGGCAAGCTGGATCACCACAAAGCCCTAACCGGTGAAGATTTAATTGATTTTGTAGGTCATGAACTTTTCCCTTATTTAAGAAAGTTTAAACAAGAGGCAAATGAAACATCAGATACCATCCAATATAAGATTGGTGAAATATTCACTGAAATCAGAAATAAAGTTCATAGTGGGTATACTCTTAGGGAAGTTTTGAATATTGTTGATGGTTTGCAATTCCGTTCTCAAAAAGAAAAACACGAGCTTTCTCATCTGTACGAAGGCAAAATAAAAAACATGGGTAATGCTGGCCGCAATGGCGGCGAATATTACACACCTCGTGCGCTTATTAAAACTATTATCAAAGTAGTTGATCCTAAAATCGGTGACAAGGTTTATGACGGTGCGGTTGGTTCAGCCGGATTCTTGGCCGAAGCTTTTGAATATCTTAAAAAAAGCAAAGACCTAACCCCCAAAGACATGGAAACCTTACAAAAAAGGACTTTCTACGGCAAAGAGAAAAAGCCGCTTGCCTACATAATTGGAACTATGAATCTAATTTTGCATGGCATAGATGCGCCAAATATTGTGCACACCAACACCCTGGCAGAAAACTTGGCCGATATTCAGGAAAAAGATCGTTTTGATGTTGTGCTGGCAAATCCGCCCTTTGGTGGAAAAGAAAGAAAAGAGGTTCAGCAAAACTTTCCTATCAAGACGGGAGAAACAGCCTTTTTGTTTCTTCAGCATTTTATTAAGATTCTAAAGGCTGGCGGCAAAGCCGGCATTGTTATTAAAAATACCTTTCTTTCCAATACCGACAATGCCTCAATTTCCTTAAGAAAGCATCTTTTAGAAAGCTGCAATTTGCATACAATTCTTGACCTTCCCGGCGGTGTGTTTACTGGCGCCGGAGTTAAGACTGTTGTGCTATTTTTTGAAAAAGGAGCGCCAACCCTTCGACAAGACTCAGGGCAGGCTTCAAAAATTTGGTATTACCAATTCAACCCATCAAGAAACCTAGGCAAAACAAACCCTCTTACAGAAAAAGACTTAGCAGAATTTGTAGAACTCCAAAAAACCAAAGCTGATTCCGAGAATTCGTGGTCTGTTGATGTTGGCGAAATTCATCCCGGCAAAGGAGGGATTGATCCTAAAACATTTGATTTGTCAGTCAATAATCCGAACAGAAAGAATGAAAATGAGCTGCGGGAACCTACGGAGATTTTGAGAGGAATGGAAGAATTAGATAAAGACAGTAAAGAAATAATAAAAAAAATCGAAGAAGTTATAAGTTCCTATTGATTTTACTACAATAATGTAGTAAATTATCAATATGCTTAATAAAAATCTTACGCAGAAGCAACAAAATGTTCTCAATGAGATCATTAAATATTTTGATGCAAATACTAAGTCGCCAACCTATCAGGAATTGGCCAGTATTATTGGTGTATCACATGTTACTATTATCCAATATCTGAACTATCTAAAGGATAAAAAATGGATTGATTTGTCCAGAAATAGAAGCAGGTCAATTAAGATTTTGAAAAGACCAGATCAAAAACAACTTTCATTAAAATTTTCCCCCTATAGCCAACTGATAAGCAACATGCCAGATTCATATATAATTAGCGGTCTTTCTAATTCTCTTTTTCCTTCGATTATCGTAGATAGTAGCGTATTCAAATTCAATAGCACGACAACGTCGCCACTGCCCCCATCAGTATCCAATTTTTTAGCGAGCTACAACCCAGTAATTACTGAGGGATGCGCTTTGGAGTGTCTAAAGAAACAGATAAAAATTCCTCCATGTTTTGATAAGGTTGCGGTTTATCCCACGCCCATTCAAAATAGTACAATCCATTATCTAAACAACGGATATGATTCAACATGTCTAATTATCGATCAACAAACAAAATATTATGATAATAACTTCATTGTTAAGAACTATATTACTCCTCAACTAGATATTGTTCCTAGTACCAAGATTATAAAAAACGTACTGCGTGTAAAAAAATTTTTCTACCAGGATGGATTCAGTTCAGCTGCTGGAGCTGTAATAATTCAAAATAACTGGGTATTTAACTTTACTAAGCATATAATTACACACTTGGGAGATAGTGAAATATTTATTTTGTGGGCGCTTACTCATTTGCCAGTGCTTACAGCTGATAGATCGCTAGCTAATAATATTAAACAAAATTTTGGAGGGGTCTATTTGTACGATCCCAAAAAGGAGGAAGTATGTCTTTATGTATAAATGCAACAACCGCTGAAGGTATGATTTTGGCTGCAGACTCTCGCCAGTCATATCGTAACCAAAAGGGAATGGCCAGAATAGGGTCTGACTCGGCAACTAAAGTTTTCCAGCTCAGTTCGTGTGTTGGTTTGGCAGTTGCAGGCATTGCCTTTCTTCCTGAAGATGGAATGTTAAAAAACATAAGTAATTTTATAGAAGAATTTACAGTAGAGGAAAAGCCTGAAAAATTAAGAATCAAAGAAATAGCTGATAGATTAAAAGTTTTTTTTGAAGAAAAATATCAGTATGAAAATCAGCTTGATTTATTACCACTTCAAATCGAAACTGATCTGAAAGCGCGAGGATTTAAGATTGAAAAGATTGAAAAAAGGAAAACTCACATTGAATTTTCTTTTAAGACGCCGGATGGGCTTATAAATAAGGGAGTTGCAGGAATAGACCAATTGCAATTTTTGATCGCTGGGTATGACGAGGATCTGTCGCATGCTGTGTATGAAGTCAATATTCCAGGAAAATCTCCTGAGGAAAGGAGAAATAGCATAAAAAGGGGAAGCGAATTCGGAGCAAGCTGGATTGGCCAAACAGACGTGTTGACAAGAATAGTATTAGGTTTTGATCCAAGAATAGGCAATTTGTCACTAGTGCAACAAGCTACAGCTCAATTTGGTGAGTCTAGTATTAAACAGCAACTAAGGGGTTTGGAGTATGTCATCCAGTGGGGTACTATGACACTGCAGGATGCAATAGACTTTTGTAAATTAGCAATTGAGACCACATCGGCAATCCAAAGATTTTCTGATGGCATTCAGGCAGATCCGGGCGATATGCCCGGTGTCGGTGGCCCAGTTGACATAGCAGTAATTACTCCTAAAAAGGGATTTGTTTGGGTTGCAAAGAAAAACTTAGCCATAGATGAAAAACAAATTGACTTAAATAATTTTGATGATATTAAAATCGTTAAAAAGGATAAGGTGAGAAATGGAAACTCTAAAAATAATTAGTAGTCCTATTGTCACGCTTTTTGTTGGCGGATTAGCAATATACTTGTATTATAAGCAAAAAATAGAAAACAAAAGAGATGCTGCAAAGTTAATTTTGCAGGAGATAAGATATGCCGAGCAACAGATTAGAAGCTTTAGAGACTCAGGCTCTTACCCCCTTTCTACAAAACTATTGCCAACGAATAATTGGCATAATAAAATTAATCTTTTTATTAAAGATTTAAATGAGAGCGAAATCGATTTAATAAGCAGATTTTATTCAACAGCGTCGTATATTGATACATTGGTTAACAAAATATCTGACCAAAAAAATAATTCAGTGATACCAGTCGCAGCAACGCAGGTTTCTGTACCATTCAGTCCACAGCAGCCTCCAGTGCCGGGAGTTCCTCTAGCAATACCCATTGGTCTTCAAACTTTCGAGTTTGTTTCTCAAACTATTCTACTCGAGATATCTAACAAAGTAGAATTTATAAATAATACGGCTGCTATAGAAAAGCTTAGAAATATTGCGAGAAATAAGGTTAAGTGGATTTTCTAATCAATGAAAAATAATTGGCAAATGAGAAAACTTAGCGGAGTTTGTACTGTGATAGCTGGTCAATCTCCGGAGGGGAAGTTTTACAATAATCACAGCGATGGGTTGCCTTTTTATCAAGGGAAAAAAGAATTCACGGAAAAATTTA
This sequence comes from candidate division CPR2 bacterium GW2011_GWC2_39_10, assembly GCA_000993275.1. Taxonomy (GTDB): domain Bacteria; phylum Patescibacteriota; class CPR2; order CPR2; family CPR2; genus GWC2-39-10. The sequence continues at coordinate 7,861 of LBVV01000022.1, forward strand.
TTGGAGTCCCTACGGTTTGGACAACTAAAGTAACTAAAGAAGCTAATGCAGGCGATATTTTAATGTCAGTTAGAGCGCCGGTTGGTCCTGTTAATTTTGCAACTGAAAAAGTCTGTATGGGTCGTGGACTTGCTGCAATTCGAGCAACAAAGATGATAGATAAAGATTTCTTGTTCTACTTTTTCCAGCATTTTGAAAATAAAATTATTGGTAATGCTGGTGCGGTATTTAACTCAATTAGCAAAGCTCAGATCGAAAATATCGAGATTCCATTGCCAACATCTGAAGAGCAAAAACGCATTGTGGCAATTTTGGACAAGGTTTTTGCGGATATTGGAAAAGCCAAAGAAAATGCTCAAAAGAATTTGCAAAATGCCTGCGATCTTTTCGAATCCTATCTAAACAATCTATTTTTGGACTTAAACAAAGGAAGTAAACCAAAAAAACTTGAAATAGTTTGCGATATTGTTGGGGGCGGAACACCATCGAAGGATAATAGTGTTTTTTATAGCGGAGATATTTTTTGGGCCACTGTTAGGGATATGAGGGATGACGTGATCTTAAATACCGAATGCAAGATTACCCCTGAGGCAGTCAAAAGTAGCTCAACAAATATTATTCCTAAAGGAAATGTCGTTATTGCAACCAGAGTTGGTCTCGGAAAGATTTGTTTTTTAAGCCAAGACACAGCTATTAATCAAGATCTGCGAGGAATCATTCCTAAAAACCTAAATCAATTATCGACTTATTACCTATTTTGGTGGTTTAAAAACATCGCAAAAGTTATCGAAGAAAATGGAATAGGGGCAACTGTTAAAGGAGTAAAATTACCTTTCATCAAGAATCTTGAAATTCCTTTGCCTTCAATTCATGAGCAAAAGGCAATCGTTAAAAAACTTGATGAACTTTCTGAACAAACCAAAAAACTAGAAGAAATTTATCAACAAAAGCTTGATAATTTAGAAGAGCTTAAAAAATCAATTCTTAAAAAAGCCTTTGATGGTGAGTTATGATTACGGTGACTAAATCGATTGATATAAAATATGAAAAATCAGTTGGTAATAGTTGGTATTTTCATTCAATCATCAGAAATGAAAAAATTCTTGAAATTGTTAGGATTGCTGGGAATTTAAGTAGTTTAAAAACAAAATCTAGACATAGAAACAACATTGCAGAGCTTTGGCAACGAGCCAGGAATGTTGAAAGTAAATTCAAATCTTTAACAGACCAATTCCAAGTAGATGCATATAATTTTGACAAGCTGATTAGTTACTATATACGCAACAAGTATGCAGTGATTAAGGAAAACCGAGAAGAGATTAGGATGAGTGGCGGTTATTCAATTAGCGGATTGTTGGTTGGCGAGTGTCCTGCTCTAAAGGTCAAAGAGGCTGATTTTATTAACGTGACAGCGGAGTTTTGGGATTGCTTGCGCTATGTCTATGCTGATAGGATGGGTACAAAGTCGGCAGAAGATGATTTTAGCAAGTTCATGAAAAAGCATAAATGTATAGATGGCAGCAAGATGACAGGATTACACGATATCTGGAACATTAGAAAGCATTCTTTTGAGATTAAACTTTCAGGGTTTCACTGTGATGATGAATATAATTTTGAAGAACCCAAGATCTCTCACAAAAAGCTAGAAAGCACAGATCTAAGTGTTTTTATTGAAAATCTGCTAGACGATACCTTGTTTTTATTAAGATCAGCAGAAAGCCTATCTAGAGATAAGAAATTTCATAATCAGAAAATATTTAATAATGAGCTATAATATGGATAAAACTATGAACGAAGCAGAAACAAGAGCAGAATATATTGACCCCAAGCTTAAAATTAGCGGTTGGGGAGAAGTAGAAGGATCAAAAATCCTTCGGGAATTTAGAATTACCGAGGGCAGAATTCAAACCGGTGGTTTAAGGGCAAAACCGGAAATTGCCGATTATATTTTGGTTTATAAAAATCAGAAGCTGGCGGTAATTGAGGCTAAACATGAGGGCTTGGGGGTAACAGAGGGACTGATGCAAGCTAAGGCCTATGCTGCAAAACTGCAGCTTGATTACACCTATTGTACTAATGGCAAACAGATCTATGAAACATGCATGAAAAGCGGAGGGGAAAAATATGTTGACAGATTTCCAACGCCTCAAGAACTTTGGAATTTAACTTTTTCTGACCAAAATGAATGGAAAGAAAGGTTTAATGCAGTTCCTTTTGAGGACATGAGCGGCACTAAAAAACCCAGATATTATCAAGAAATTGCGGTAAATAATGCCTTAAATGCTATTGCAGAAAACAAGGACAAAATACTTTTAACCCTTGCAACTGGCACAGGAAAAACTTTTATTGCCTTCCAGATAGCTTGGAAACTTTTTCAGACTAGATGGAATTTAAAACGAGATGGCGGCCGAAGACCAAGAATCTTATTTTTAGCCGATAGAAATATTTTGGCCGATCAGGCTTTTAACTCTTTTTCCGCCTTTACCGAAGATGCTTTGGTTCGCATTAATCCGCTAGATATTAGAAAAAGAGGCAGCGTACCGACAAATGGGAGTATCTTTTTTACCATCTTTCAAACCTTTATGAGCGGGCCAAATAACACTCCTTATTTTGGCGAATATGAAAAAGATTTTTTTGATTTTATAATTATCGATGAATGTCATAGGGGTGGAGCAAATGACGAATCGAATTGGCGCGATATTTTAAATTATTTTTCACCGGCTGTTCAACTTGGCTTAACGGCAACACCAAGACGGAAAGATAATGTTGACACCTATAACTATTTTGGCAAACCGGTTTATATTTACTCTCTTAAGCAAGGTATAAACGATGGGTTTTTGACGCCCTTTAAAGTTAAACGCGTAAAAACTACGCTGGATGACTATGCTTATACTTCTGATGATCAAATTATTGAAGGTGAAGTGGAAGAAGGGAAAATCTACGAAGAAGCAGATTTTAATAGAATTATCGAGATTAAGGAACGTGAGGCCAAGCGTGTTCAAATAGTGCTGGATGAGATAAATCAGAAAGAAAAAACAATTATCTTTTGTGCTACTCAGGATCATGCTCTTGCAGTTAGAGACTTAGTCAATCAACTTAAAGAAAGCAAAGAGCCTAATTATTGTGTTCGCGTAACGGCCAATGATGGTTTGAGAGGCGAACAATATTTACGGGATTTTCAGGATAACGAAAAGACAATCCCAACAATTTTGACAACTTCTCAAAAACTTTCTACCGGAGTAGATGCCAGGAATATAAGAAACATTGTTTTAATGAGGCCGGTAAATTCAATGATTGAATTTAAGCAGATTGTGGGAAGGGGAACTAGGCTTTTTGACGGTAAGGAATATTTTACGATTTTAGATTTTGTGGATGCTTATAAACATTTTTCTGATCCGGAATGGGATGGAGAGCCAATAAAAGATATTTGTGAAAAATGCGGAATGGGTCCTTGTGTGTGTGAGAAGAATCCGCCTCGACCGTGTCCAACTTGTGGTCAAAGGCCTTGTGCATGCGAAAAACCATCGAAGATTTGTGAAGTGTGCAACCAGTCTCCATGTGTATGTGAAAAACCACCGAAGAAGAAGTTAAAGATTAAACTGGCAGACGGAAAAGAACGTGAAATTCAACACATGGTAGCAACCTCGTTTTGGAGTGCCGATGGGAAGCCAATTTCTATCCAAGAGTTTATGGATAATATGTTTGGTAAGTTGCCGGAATTCTTTAAGAATGAAGAAGAGTTGCGAAAGATTTGGTCTGATCCGATTACTCGTAAAACTTTTTTAGATAAAATTGCAGAGGCTGGCTATGGGAGGGAAGAGCTTGAGGCTTTGCAACAAGTTATTGATGCCGAGAATAGCGATTTATTTGATGTTTTTGCTTATGTTTCTTTTGCATTAAAACCAATGACCAGAGAAGAAAGAGTGACGTTATCCAGGAAAGCAATTTTTGCAGTTTTGGATGAGAGGCAAGGGGAGTTCTTAGAATTTGTGCTCGCTAAATATATTGAAATTGGAGTTGAGGAGCTGGATGAAGAGGAGTTGCCAAAGTTACTAAATTTAAAATATCACGCCATTGCTGATGCTATAAAGGCACTTGGCGATGTGGACAAAATTCGTTCAACTTTCTTTGGCTTTCAGAAGAATTTGTATGTGAATAATAATTCAAAACGTTAAGAAAAGTTGAAGAATTAATTGAGAAAGGCTTGAAACATGGTAAACAAAATAAAAAAAGAACTTCCTATTGAATTATCGCTAGCTACAGGAATAGTCTTAACTGGGATATGGTTTTATCTTACGGATCGTGAGATTGATGTGATTATTCAGATTCTAATTTTTACAGCTATCCTTTGGTATAGCCTTGAAACACGATTGGTAAAAAAATCAATGGTTGAACAAAATGAGCTAGAGAAACGGCCTATCATCGACCTCTATTTGAGGGATGAACCAAGCGGAAATGGCACAAAAGAGATCTTTAAAATAAGAAACATTGGTAGAGGAGTAGCATATAATGTCGAAATAGAAGAAATTAAATCGGGGGATTTTTCTTATCAGTTCTATATACAGCAGGCCAATTCGATTTTGGCCCCATTAAATGACGAGAAACCATTATCCATGGTTACGACAACTAAAGCTAATGGCATGATTATGCATGATGTAGAAGACTTCAAGAGGGAGGCTGCAAAGAAACCAAATCAGTTTGCAGCTTTTCTAATCACATACGAAAACATAGAAAATAAGAAATTCTATTCCATTTTTAAGTTTTACAACAGGATTCCCTTACCTAAGCCAAGTGAACCCAGTATTCAATTTATCAAAAGCGATGAAGGTAATATAAACCCCAAGAAAGTACATGTTCTTTGTGATGCAGAAAAAACAAGAAAATCAGTTTATGCAGTGAAAAGATAAGTATGATCATAAGGGGACAGTTCTCCACCCTACGGATGACAGGCTTTTAAGCACTGTTTTAGTAATTATTAGTATTTAGCCAATAAATCTGAATTTAATCATGATTTCCCAACTCCAGAGTTAGTCCAAGCCGGTAAATCAGAAAAAAGAGATCAGTGAGCAAGGAACAATGGTTCTCCACCTGTCTCGCTATGCGAAGCCTGTCTCGTTGCCAAGGCGGACCAAGGTGGACCTGTCTCGACTGGCGTTTTGCCAAGGCGGGCCTACTCCGCAAAAGTCGAACAATAACTGGATTCCGGATCAACTGATTATATTTTTTATTGGTATAGCCCGGAATGGGCATAATGCTTAAAAAGTGTTGCTACTTTAGGTCAAAATATGCCTTCCAATAAATAAATTGGAAGAGATGATCTTCTGTAAGTCCATTAT
>LBVV01000023.1 GCA_000993275.1 candidate division CPR2 bacterium GW2011_GWC2_39_10
CTTGCATTCTCTATAATCATACATTGAGCTGCTGGGGTAAAAACCCTGTTAGACACATAACCTTTCTTCAAAAGATATAACATTTTTTTCAAATACTCAACGTATCCCCGAGCTTGACGACCCAAGACCTGTTCAACACCAACTGAAAGCTCGTGTTCGTTAAAATCGAAAGTGTCGAGGGTAAGTTCAAGAATACTTGTTTGACCTAAATCGCATTCCCTAACATAAGCCCCCACTCGCTTCTCCACATCCTTGCCGGTTAAATTGAACAAAACGGCTTTCTGAGCCATAAAAAGCTGCTTCTCGTAACCATTTAGCCTGGAAATTGCTATGGCAGCGCTATATCCCAATACTTTGTCGTAAACGAGCTTTGCTATTTCGGGATGCAAATCTTCGGCAAACTTAATGGCGTGTCGAACTTGTTCAACACTTCTGCCAATTCGTCTGGCAAATTCAGTCAGCGTTATTTTCGCTAATTCCTCCGTATTCTTAGCAAACTTCCACATGCCGTAAATTGCTTCAGCTTCTTGATTTGCCGGTACCTTTTCGTGCAAATTCTCTGCTACTTGCAATGATAGAAATTCAATTCTGGTAAGATTTTGAAACACCTTGCACTTGATTTTAATACCGTACCCTTGTTCCCGAAGAAGTCGGAACGCACGATATCTTCTCTCGCCCGCAATGAGCTCATAGATAACTTCGCCCTTCTCTTCCCGTTTATTTACCAGAATTTCATTAATCTGACCTTGACTTTTAATACTTTCGGCAAGATCTTCAATGGGCTCAAGATCAAAAGTCTTCCGCATTTGCGGCAATACTGTAAGCATTTGAGGATCTAGTTCCAAATAGTAACAATCCTTACTCCCAACCGACCTGCATCTTGCTTGTGCGTCCTCACAACTTCTTCCTTTTCCCAATGTCTTCACCTCCTAACCTAATTTTTAACGTACGCCTTAAAGCGCCCCGAAATGTAGTACGAGCTGCAACCCCTAAAGGACTTTTAAATTAACACTATTTGAACTTAAAGTCAAAGCTAACCCCAATATTCTTGGCCTCTTAAAAAGCAACTTAGTTAAAATTTGTGAAAAAATAGATTCTCATATCCCTACGGATCCGTCTGGACGAGCCGTATGTCCGGAATGACGAGGAGAAAGCTGAACATGAAGAATCTTAAAATTTTCCAATTCCTGTTTTGAACATTTGAATTTAGATATTGTTTAGTATTTGGCCCGCTTTGGCGAGACGCCAGTCGAGACAGGTGATTAGCGCTTAGAATTTTAAGCATTAGGATTTCATCCGCCTTGGCTTCGCGCAAGCGAGACAGGTTTGACATTTGAAATTAGAAATTTGACATTCAAAGCCTCTGGCTTTGTTCCCTATCTCTTAAGTCCTACCGTAAACAAATCTAAAAGCAAGGCGGGACTTTCCCCTTTTTTAATTCCATATTCTATATCCAAAAGTTTACCGTAAATTTCTTTTAGTTCGGTAAAGGAAAAACTGGCCGCTTGTCTTAGTGTATTTCTTACAACAAAGCCTTGAAGCCCCGTCTGTTTCTCAATTTCAATCGATGAAAATCCTTTAGCCGATAAATCCTTAACCATAAGAATATTTTTGAATTGGCGAACCATCATTGTTAAAATATACATCTCATTCTCGCCGCCATTGATTAAATAACTTAGTTCCGTCATCGCTTTTTTATAGTCGCGCAGTCCCATAGCATCAACCATGATAAATATGTTGGAAAAAAGCGTTCCTTTGACTAATAAAGAAATTGATTCCGAAGTAATTTTGAGGTTATAAGCCAATAATTTTTCAATTTCGCCGGATATTTTGAAGAGGTCGCTTCCCGTTTCCGACAAAAGAAGACTGGTTGCATATTTGTCGATTTCACCGCCTCTTTTTGTTACTTCACTCTCTACCCATTGACTTAATTTTACCCCCACAATTTTTCCTGCCAGCTCCGCCTTTACATTTGGCAGTGTCAGCAGTTTATCAAAAGCTTTGCTCTTTGGCTTAGCTTCTTCATAAATTATAACAACTGCCGTTTCCGGACAATTATTTAATTCTTCAACTAATTTTTCCAGTTCCTTCTCATTCGCTTTATTCTTGGCGAAATTGGTAAAAATTGACCTTGCAACAACCAACCTTTTAGCGGCCAAAAACGGCATGGTTTTAATTTCCGTGATTATAGCCGAAGGCAAAGCTTCTTCTAAGAGAATGCTTAAATTATAATCGCCCAGTTTTTCCTTATAACTTTTAATTAATTCCTCAACTTTTTTTTTGGAAAGATAAGTTTCGGGACCATAAAAGATCAGCACATTCTTCATTTTGACCTTTCCGGCGGGTTAAGCTGGCATTTGGGGCAAAAATGAGTACCCCTTCCCCCCACAACAATTCTTTTAACTTTCCCGTCACAACTATCCGGGCAATTTTCTCCGGTTTTCCTGTAAACTAGCCGAACATCTCCGTAAGCGCCTTTTTTCCCTTCCGTATCTCGAAAATCCGAAACGCTTGTTCCTCTTAACTCTACCGCTTTTTTTAAGATTTTCTTTATCGAATCAAAAAGCGCTTTTTTTTCTTCTTCGCTAAAGTCAGTTGCATCTCTTTCCGGATGAATTTTTGCATCGAACAAAATTTCATCAGCATAGATGTTGCCGATTCCGGCAATTTTCGTCTGATCCATTAAAAACTTTTTTATACCGGTTTTTTTCTTCCCCAAAAGACATGCAAACTTTTGATAATTAAAATCATCTTCTAATGGTTCCGGTCCGTACCTCAAGAGATATTCTTGCAGCTGTTCTTTATCCAAAATTGATATATTTCCAAACTTTCGAAGATCAGAAAAAGCCATTTTTTTATTATTCGTAAGGTGCCAAACAACGTGAATAAACTGATTATTGGGATCCGAGAGCGGACTATTTGGGTCAACCACGAACTTATTATGTTTTATTTCTATATTTTCATCGGTAATTAAAAGATGACCGGTCATTTTTAAGTGAATTAAAAGAGTTTTGTTGTCCGATAACTCTATAAGTAAATTTTTTGCTCTTCTTTCAACCCCAATTATCTTCTTTCCGGCAATTGTTTTTTTATGGTTTTCGAAATCCGGACCCTTAAAAAGCTTTGGCCAATCCGTTTCAACGTTTTTAATCTCAAGGTCGATGATTTTTTTTGATAAATCGTTTTTTATTGTTTCCACTTCCGGTAATTCTGGCATTTTAAAACCTCTTTCTGGCATTCCTCATGCCGGACAAAATATCTTGTTCGCCTGCCTGCCAATGAATTGCCTTAACAACTGCCTCAGCAAAATCCTCTGATGCTGCCGGACCGCTGCCGGTTATAATGTCACCGTCTCTTTCAACTAACCGGCCGGTATAAAAAGCGCCGCCATTTTCTAACTTATCCCGCTGTTCCGAAAAACAGGTGGCTTTTTTAGAATTTAAAATACCGGCATTGGCAAATACAACGGGCGCGGAACAGATAGCCGATGTTACCTTTCTTTTCTGCGAAAAATCTCTGGCAATTCCAAAAAGCTCCAAATTATTAAAAAGTACTGCTACGCCCGGGCCGCCCACAACAACTAAAGCAGCGTAATCATCCGGATGGACATGTGAAATTACCAAATCTACCGGAATGGTTCCGCCTAGTTTTCCAATTGCCTGTCCGGGAGAATTAGAAGCAACAACAACCTCAAAACCCTCTTTCTCAAATATCTCCTTTGGCACGAAGAGCTCCTCGTCCCTAAATCCGGTATGCGCCACAACCATCAATATTTTTTGTTTTTTATCCATATCAAAACCTCACATCTTTAAGTATGCTCATAATAGTTTAAATGAGGATTAACTTCAAGAAGAGAATAAAAAAAGAATTCAGAATCAAGTATAAAGCCCCAAGAATGGGAATATAGGATAAAGAATATAGATATTTTTTAATTCCTATACTTGATTCTTAATTCATTATTCATAATTCTACCTAAAAATTAGGTTAATTTGTTATCTAGCTTGTCTAGCGCTAACCTAGCCGCTCCCAACAAGCCGGCGTCAGCCCCTAGAGTAGACGGTTGAATAGAAATATTCAAGTGCTTAACTTTTTCCCTTAACTCTTCCGCTATATAAGGCCAAATCTTTACCCCTCTTGAGCCACCAATGATAATTGTTGTCGGATCCACAACGGCAGCAATAGATTGAATTCCCTGCGAAAGCTGCTCGGCTATAAAGCTTAAAGAGCCTTTATCGTCTGCGTCAAATTCCCCGGGGAAATTATAACCCGAAATACAATCCAGATTTTTATTAGAAGTCACGATTTCCTTAATTTCACCGGATGAGTAATGGCTTCCTCTGTATAAATGACCATCAAGAAACAAGCCCGAACCAATACCGTCTCCAAGTTTGATAAAAACAAAGTTATCGACATCGGCAGCTGCTCCCAACCAACGTTCCCCTATAGCCGACAAATTAGAGTCATTATCCATTGCAATAGGCAAATCGGTATCCAAGTTTATCTCATATTTTTGAGAATTTTCATCATACACAATTTCGCTTTCGTACGGGTTAACGATTCCCGGGAAACCAAGCCCCACAGCTTTTACTTTTGGTTCCCACGATTTAATCAAAAATTTAACTTTTTTTACTATTTCTGCCGCATCCCAATACTCAATAGCCAATCTGTCATCTTCCGTAATATTTCCCTCACCATCAATAATGCCATATGCAATTTTTGAACCGCCAACATCAATTGCCAGCACTTGTTTGGACATTTAAAACCCTCCTTAAACTTCTATTATCAGATCAAATTTTAATCGCAAATTATTTTTTAAATCTAAATAATTCCGCCGGCCGGTGAGAAACGTTTCGCTGTCTCTTCTTGGTTGGAATTACCATGCCGACAACCAACACTTTTTTTCTAAAATTTCGCTTATCCAGCTTTTTACCTGAAATAATTTCGTAGACCTGCTGAAGCTCGGTTAAAGTAAACTCCTTAGATAAAAGACGCCAGGCAATATTTGAGTACTTTAATCTCTGCCTTAACTGTATATAAGCCGCCTGAATAATTTGTGCATGATCAAACATAAGCGGCGGCAAATCTTTATAGCCAAACCAACCAAGCCTGGCCTTTTCGCCCAAATAAGGAACCTGGTAATCCTGCGAGTTTATGACGGCCATAAATGATATGGAAATAACCCTGGTTCTGGAATCCCTCTCCGGATTACTCATAACATGGCACTGCTCCAAATATACGTTTTCAATGCCGGTTTGATGATAAAGCTCTCTCTTTGCTGTCTCCTCCAAAGTTTCTTTGGGGCTAGCATACCCGCCAAGGAGCGTCCAGTCGCCATGAAAAGGCCAAAAGTCCCGCTGAATTAGAAGAACTTTTAACTCCTCATCAACAATCGAAAATATAACCACGTCAACAGCAATTGCCGCTTTGGGGTTTATTTCGGGATCAAAACTTTCTTCCTCAATAAATGGCATAACGATAGTGTATTAACAACACTATTGTCTCAAGGGGAATTTTAAAAGTCAAGCCGATTAAAATAATAAACAATAAACAAATAGCAATAAACAACTTAAAATAAACACGTATTTCGCACTTAATTATTGTTCGACTCCTCGAAGAGGGTGGAGAACCCTTCGACAAACTTAGGCCAGGCTTGAAGCTCCGAACTTATCGAGTCCGGCAGCTGCCGGACTCGAAGAATAATTACGAGTGATTAATGCTAAGTGCGAAATACGTGATAAAATAAAAAAACTCTACCTTTAACTGGTAGAGTTTAGTTCTTAATTTTTACTCGTTATTTTCGTCATCATAACCATAGTTCGGGAATTTACTTTCTATTCTTTGAACAAACGAATTGCGAAATTCCTTAATGGCTTCTTCCATCCTTGATAGGTCATAACCAACATCTCTGAAGCTACTATCTGCATAGACTACATGAACCAATATCGCCGAAAAGTTTGATAATTCGTGCTGATATGTTTCTTCGACTCTTTCATAAATTACGGTTTCTGTATCCATAAATATTTTGGATTCTCCTAAATCAGCATACTCAACCGTTCTGTAGATGCCATATCCTTCCCTTGTTAGATAGTACCATTCGGCTGCAGAATAACATGATTCAGGATTGCTACGGGCGTGATCCTCACTACCTTCGTTAGCTATACATATGCACTCAACTTGTTCATCGTAGCGGGAAAAAAGCCGTTTCCTTTCGACCGAAACTTGCTCACTAAACAAATCTGATTGTAAACGCCCAGGAAGCTTCAAGACATCTGATAGAACATCAAATATTACCTTGGCAGCTTCTTTCTCATAAATCTTAGTAGCTGACCTAATCCTATCTTTTTCAGCCCTCTCAGCCTTTTGTGCTTCCTCTTTGGCAAGCATTAATTTGTGCTCCGCTTCCCATTCTCTGCTTGCTTTATTATGACATTCATCACTTCTACGCTTTAGCTTGTCTACATCAAAGTACTTGCTCACCTTTATCACTCCCTTGTCATCTGAAAATTCACGAACTTATCTATTGATATGTCAATTTGCTATCCGTTTTGTTGTTGAATGATTATTTATACCATAATTTAGCAATTTTTTCAATAGCGAAAATGGTAACTGCTCACTGCCCGTCAAATTTGATCTTAAAATTCCCCCCGTTATTTGTCATTCCGGACATTCCTTTAAAAAATACAATCAATTGATCCGGAATCCATACTTTCTGGATCCCAGATCAAGTCTGGGATGACGGGAAGGAAAAGTTTTCTGCTTATTGTTTATTGCTTATTGTTTCTTGTTATTTGTTATTTACTTTCTGCTTCTTTGTTCTCATACTATTCAACAACATCCCAACTCCAATTGTGGTTATCGAAATTAAGATTAGCGGAAACACAATAAAGAAGAAATAGAAATCCAAGCTATTCATGGCAATTTTAGCGATAGGAAATAAACTGATAACAGAACCTATTAAAATTAAAAAGCCGAAAATGATAAGAATTCTGGGCATCATTTTTTAACGCTTAAATACTGCTTAGCCCGCTGATCTAATAAAATATGGTCGCTTTCAACTTCCACTAAAGCCTCGAAGACTTCTTTCACCCTTTTCTCAACTGCCTGGCTTGCAAACAATCTGTATTTCTCCACGGCATTTGTTTCGCGTTTTAAAGAATCTTCGATATTACGTTCGTCTTCATCATTGCAAGCATCCGAATGGTATAGATTTTCATAGTCATCTATTTTTAAGATTTTTGCATGAACGGTGGCATGTTCGGCTTCAATTTTAGCAAGACCATTAAACATGCTTTGAAGATAACTATTGCCCGTTCTAGAAGCAGCGCATCTATAAAATTCACTGTTTGATAATTCTATCTTTAAGGCCTCTTCTAAGTTTTTTCGCGAAGTTGTCGATAGCTCGGTGTTGTTTTCATCGATCCATTCCTCAGCCGGTACGATATATCGACCATGAGCACCGCAAAATGGACAATTAGTAGGGGCTTTATATCCCAAATAGGGGTCGCCGCAAATGCGGCATCTATAAACTTTCACTTGTTATACCTCCTTTGGTTTATTATCTTGACTTAAGTTTTCTAATAACTTCTTTTCCCGTTTGTATCTGTTCATTTCCCGTTTGTTAAGTAGACTGATGGATCTTCTCTCGCTCTTTAAAAATATTGATTTCATTAATTCTATACCTTTGGGCATAAAAAAGATAAGGTAAAGAAATACGCTCCATGCCGTCCATTTTTCATGTGTCGCCTGAGTATAACCCCACCGCTTAAGGCATCTCCTTAAATCCTCAGCTGTTTCACCCGCAAACAAAGTATAGCTTTTGCCAATTGCATGAAGAATATGAGCGTCAGAACCACCGGTTTCATTTAAAAAAAGCAGAGAGCGGTTAATTATTCGCGCTTTTCTGTTTGCCCTCTCCCAAATACAGGCATTGGCGGTCTCAATTGCATCAAATTTCTCTTTGGCTAGAACCATAAAACCTACACCGTCCATTGTAATCATGTTGGGACTTTTAAGGCGTGTTCGAAAGAAAGGATGAGACGCTACGGCAAAACCACCCTGCGCCTGAATTGCCTTAACGGTTTCATGGGCACTCATGCCGGGCTTAACCGGCTCTTTTAAAAAATACCCCAAAATGTGTCCTTCTTTTGCCGTCACCTCTTCGCCCACAATCACCTCAAACTTGTAATGCAGTTTTTTTGCAAGTTTTTTGGCCATGACAGCCCCGGTAATAGTGTCGTGATCGGTAATGGCAATCACTTTCAAATCCGTTTTATTCTGCACATATTCTAAGATTTCCTCAATACTGGGATTACCGTCAGAATGATTGCTGTGCATATGAAGATCAGCCTTACTTACGCCTTTTTTAATTGACTTTGATAAGTCTAACATACCCTCTCCTTAAACTACTCGTAAATAAATTGGACGCTGGCTAGGCCCGCATTTAAATCTAAGTATAAATAATCGTTTTCTTCGCTAAAGGCGGGACTTGTCCAGGTATGGTTTTCCTGTTTTAACAGGCCTAATTTTTCAAGATTGTGGCTTCCTAAAATATTAGCCTTAATTTTTAACTTCTCGTCTTTGTTTAAATAAATTTTTAAACTGGAAACTCCCGTATTAATTTTAACGTTAATTTTACCCGTGTATTTTCCAAAATAAACTTCGCTATCAGCCGCGCCAAAATTTAGATCGGCGCTTTTTAAATTGATATCTTTTAAGTTTACAAAGTTTTTGGCGCCTCCGGAACCGATGGAAAGTTCCAAAGGAATACCTTTGTAAATCCTTATGTCCCATTCCCTGCTGGTGGTAATAAAGTTTGACGCCGGAGATAAGTCGATAAACGCCTTATTTTGACTTTCAATAATATTTAACTTGCGCCCTTCATAATTATAATCCTTGCCGCTGATTGAAAGAACCTTTTCGTCAGTACCTTCAAAATTTAGCTTCCCGCCCCCAAAATTGATTTTTGCGTTTACCGCCGAATAGTTTTGAAACCTCGTAATGTCACCAAAGTCAGCAGTCTTAAACTTTACATGTCCGTATTTAGCCAGGACTCCGGCCAAAAGTAAGGCTGTTATAACAATGGCAATGACACTTAACATTGGCTTGTGTTTGGTCATAACAAAGACGCCAAGCAGTATAAGAAGCGCCGGCCAAAAGTTAATTAAATATAACATAACATCAAATTTGGCAATAAACGCATCAATAAAAAATAATATCCCCAAAATTACAAACGCAAGCCCAATTAATATTTTAGTCGGTTTCATGATCGCTTGGCAATTATTCCCAGACCAATTATTATTATAATAATCGGCCATAACCTTAAAATATCAAACTCCGGTAAAAACTTATTTGCAAGAGCGACCAGGCCGATAAAAACTAAAATCAGCCCTAGAATAATCCGCGGTTTTTCCGCATGATGATTTTTCATGGTTTTGTCCGCGGTCTTAACTGTTTCTTGAAGCTTAATTTTGACATCATCAGCAAACTCTTCCAGCTGATCCTTGCTGCCCTTACCGGTCTTTTCGTGTGGATTTTCCGGAATAATAATAGCCGCGATGATATAAGCGATGGCAGCCGTCCCGTAATTTGAAAGTGTTATTAAAACCAGCGCCAGCCTAATCCATGTTGCATCTACTTTAAGGTATTCGGCTATCCCCCCACAGACACCAAATAAGATTCTATTAGATTTTGACCGATAAAGCTTATCCATGCGACTCCTTTTTTATCATATTAACACAAATTTGATTTTAGTCGAAGCTTTACTGGACTTACGCAAACCTACCACACCTCCCAAACCGACTAAAGGCGGCTAAAATCCCTTTTTCTCCTGTCAGCGTATCTACAAATACGCTTCCAGTAGAGAAAAGGGATTTTATCTCACCTTTTTTCGTCTTGGATAGCTGCGTCATCTTGCGTAAGTCCAGTTAAGGGCTTTAACTCGCCCCAATTATAGCCAAATGAAACGTTCACTACAATTGGAACGTCTATCATGCATACACTTTCCATTGTTTCTTTGATCTCTTCGGCGGCCGATTTTAGCTTTTCTTCTCTAACTTCAAAAACCAGCTCATCGTGTACTTGCATTATAACCTTTATGCCCTCATCATCTTTTATTTTTTTATTAACCTCTATCATGGCTAACTTCATAATATCGGCTGCCGTTCCCTGCATGGGAAAATTTATAGCCATTCTCTCGGCTCCCTGCCTAACCATAAAGTTTGAAGAATTAATTTCGGGTATAGCCCTTCGTCTGCCGAATATAGTCTCCAAATATCCTTTTCCCTGAGCCTCGACAACGATATTTTCCATATATGCCTTTATTCCGGAATGAATTTCAAAATATTTATCAATGTAGCTCTTAGATTCTTCGTGAGTAATCCCTAGGGCTTGGGAAAGACCGTGAGGAGACATGCCGTAAATAATCCCAAAATTTATGGTTTTGGCAGATCTTCTTTGCTCTTTAGTAACCTTTATCAGCGGGATGTCGGATATCTCCGATGCTGTCCTAGTGTGGATGTCCTCTCCTCTTTTGAATGCCTCTATCATTCTTTGGTCGCGCGCAATGTGAGCCATTAATCTAAGTTCTATTTGGGAATAATCGGCCGACAAAATTACATTGCCCTTATCCGGAATAAAAGCCTCTCTAATTTGCCTTCCAATTTCCGTTCTAATGGGAATATTTTGCAAATTAGGATCTGACGAAGACAAGCGACCGGTTGCCGTTATTGTTTGATTATAATTGGTATGGATGCGACCGGTTCTTTTGTCTACTAATTTAGGAAGGGCGTCAATGTAAGTGCTTTTTAGCTTAGCAAGCTCTCTGTATTCCATAATATGGTCAATAATTTCATGACTGCCTTTTAATTTTTCTAGTTCGGAAGCCGCTGTAGAATAACCGCCGGTTTTAACTTTTTTCAGAGTCTTCTTATCAATCTCCTCATGTATTTTGAGCTTATCAAATAATATTTTTTTTAGTTGGATCGGCGAATTGATATTAAATTTTTCTCCGGCGGCTTTGTATATATCTTTTTCCAACATAGCAATTCTTATTTTAAAATCATCGGACATAACCGATAGAAATTTTTCGTCTATCTTAATTCCGGTTAATTCCATATCGGAAAGAACCGGAATTAACGGAAGCTCAATTTTTTCCCAAACATTGGAAAGTCCAAGTTTCTTTAATCTTTTAGAATACTTTTCATAAAGCTTGAACGTCATCACCGAATCTTCGCAGGAATAACGGCACAAATCATCTCCGTTGCATTCGGTAAGCAGTTTTTGGTTCTTTCCCTTACCAATTAATTCCTCAATTGGAATTTTTTCGTAGCCAAATTCCATAAAAGACAGGTCATCCAAGGAATATCGGCGATCGCCGGGACTAATTAGATAAGCCGCCACAAAAGTATCAAAAAAAGGCTCAGCAACATCAATTCCATGAGTTTTTAAAACCGACATATCATATTTTAAGTTATGGGCAACTTTTAAGATTTTTGGATCCGTTAAAACTACCTGTAATTTTTCCTTAATATCGGCAAATTTAAAGTTATTTGAAAAATGGAAAAAATAACCTTCATTTGCGCTAAAAGCGAAACTAATACCCACAATAATTGAATCCATGCGATCTAGCTTGCTGGTTTCTACGTCAAAGACAATATGCCCGTATTCTTTAGCTTTAGACAGAATATTAGCGGCATCTTCCTGCGTTGTTACTTTATGACATAAAAAAGTGGCCGGCTTAACCTTTTCCGGCTGTCCTTCTTCTTTTATATTTTTAGGGATTTTGGGAAGTAACGATTTAAATTCGAAGTCCTGAAACTTTTGGACTACCTTTCCCCGGTCGAAGTTACCCAAAATAGCTGAATTTTTATCAAAATCAAGTTCAAGATTAGTGTCAATTTGAGCTAATTTCTTGCTCATGTAAGCTTGGCCTTTATTTTCGCTTAGTGTATTTTTTACCCTATCTGACACATTGAGCTCATCTTTTTCCAGGACGTCATAAATATTATCCAAACTTTTATAATTAATTATTAAACCCGTAGCTGTTTTCTCGCCTATTCCGGGCACGCCGGGAATATTATCTGACGGATCACCCCTTAGAGCTTTATAATCAACAAATTCGTCAGGACCAAAACCATATTTTTCTTGAACTGCTTTTAAATCATATATGACGGTATCGGTAAATCCCCGCTTCATGGTATAAACCTCGGTATTTTGGTCTACTAACTGAAGCTCGTCTAAGTCGCCCGTCAAAATTATTACCTCGAAGTCTTCTTTTTCGCATCTTCTGGCTATAGTTCCCACGATGTCATCGGCCTCAAAGCCAGGCATTTCAAAAATAGGCAAATTAAATGTGCTAATTAAGTCTTTAATTACCGGAAACTGAGAAATCAAATCATCGTCTGCTTTTTGACGAGTAGCTTTGTATTCGGTATATAGAGAGTGCCTAAATGTGGGCTGGGGAGTGTCGAAAGCAAAAACCACATATTTAGGATTAAGCTCGGCTGCCGCTTTTAAAAACATAAGAAAAAAACCGTAAGCCGCTCCAATTGGCTGGCCTTTTTTGGTAGTAAGCCCGGGAAGCGCATGATAAGCACGGTGAACCAAGGCGTTGGAATCTATAAGCAAAATTCGATCTTTCATAGGGCTATTTTAGCAGATAACAAAGGTTAAGGCCAAAGAAAGTGACAAACAAGCTTAAATATGATAAGATGTTCGAAAGTTTAATACTTAGTAGTTTAAGAATTAAAACAGAATTCATCATCGTAAACATTGGCAACCGGTACTGGGGAGGGACGAATGCAAAAGATTTTGATTTATACAGACAGTGATAAAGCGCAAAGAAATGTAGTAGTCGACTATCTTGTAAGAATTGGTCTTGATATCAAGCGTTCACCAGCGCCTGTAAGCGCACGAGTACTTGCAATTGACAAACAGTTTTTCTATGATTGTCTTCCAGATACAATGCCAAGTTTTTCGACGATACTAAGAGAAGCAAGTTTTCTTAAAGAAAATCTGAAAGGTTTCGATGCAATTATTATCATTACCGAGAATGAGGTGCTCGGAAAGGTTGCGAGTGAAATCGATTAGTTCGAGCTAATCGAAGTGTTTAAAAAGGAGCTGAGTGCTCACAAATCCAGCAAAAGACCAAGAGGTCTTTTTTGTTTATATTAGACGTCATCCTGAATTTATTTCAGGATCCCATTCGGATACAAGAAAAGATCCTGAAACAAGTTCAGGATGACGGAGAGAGATACAGTTCTCACTTAGTTCGAAGAACAAACAGGAGTTTTTGTATTTAACTGCGTAAGTCCTGTATAGGTTAAAGGAATTATTTCTCAACGGCACCAAGGCGTTAGCACCTGCTCACAACCCTGCGTCTTTGCGAGTGAAACGAAGCAATCTCCTCTGCTTGAAACAAGATTGCCGCACTCTCCGGCGGCTGCCGGATCGTTCGCAATGCTTTTTTGTTAAAATTATGGTATAGTATTTTTTCACCTTAAAAAACGAATAAAAGACTGGCCGAGGGGAGCTGTTTACAGTGAAATACACACTTAGAGAGCAAAAAGCAGAGGATATAGAACAAATAATTGAGAAAAGTCTAGAAAGAATCTGCATGAAATTAATTTTTCGTAAAACCAGAAGAAGAGTCAATAAAACTGGGGAACTATCAATTACAGAAGTAGCAAAAGCCACTAAAAAGTATAACCGGTTTCTGTCCAATATGCCTTATCTTGGTCCGATCTTCTTGTTCTTTCAATTACTTGCCTTGGCACCTATTTCAGTGATCCCAAATACGATTGTTAGATATTTGTTGGACACGATCTTAATTCTACCAATTGTCTTAACAATGATAACTTTATTCCTCGCATGCTTTCATAATGATCTTGATCCCACGGATGTCTATTGCGAATATCTGTGGCAACTTGAGACAAGAGAAGAAAAGGAAGTGATGCCGCAAAGGAAATGACCATGCATGCAGCTGAACACTTCATATATATGCATGATCTTGTTTTGAAAGAGCAAAAAGAGGATGATAAAGAAAGCACGTAGAAATTTTTATTTCACTACCGGGAAACGGTTTGTTGCAAAACAAACACGCCCCGATTTTTTTATTGTTAAAAAAGCCCGCTAGTAATATATTAATTATTTATAATTATTGATTTTACATTAAGGTATCTTCTCCACCCTCCTCCGCTTCGCTTCGGGCGAGCAGGCAAGGTCGAAGAAGAATAATAATGGTGTCAAAAAAGCCCCTTTTTCGAGGCTTTCTTGTTATCTGTTTTATTAATTCCTGGTTCCAATTCCTGGTTCCTGGTTACCGGTTCCTATCTCAAATAGTCGCTTAATTTCTTTGACTCTCGGTGCTTTTTGAGCTTCATTAGAGCCTTGGCTTCAATTTGACGGATTCTTTCTCTGGTAACCCCGAATTCCTGACCAACTTCTTCTAATGTATAGCTTCGGCCGTCTTCCAGGCCAAACCGCATTTTTAAAATTTTTTGTTCTCTAGGAGTTAAAAACTGCAACACTTCTCTTACATGCTCTTTTAGAAGCTGGTAGGTTGCCGCATCCTGAGGCGATAGAGTATCTTCGTCCGGTAAAAAATCAGCCAATTGACTGTCATCTTCTTCTCCAACCGGAGCGTCTATTGACACGATATCCTGGTTGATCTTTAAAATGTGAATTACTTTATCCAGCTCCATGTCCATTTCGGCGGCAATCTCTTCCGGAAGAGGTTCTCTGCCCAATTCCTGCACTAACCTTCTTTGAGTCCGGATAAGCTTATTTATGGTTTCTACCATATGAACCGGAATTCTAATAGTTCTTGCCTGGTCGGCAATAGCCCTGGTGATGGCTTGTCTGATCCACCATGTTGCATAAGTGGAAAACTTATAACCTCTTGTGTAGTCAAACTTCTCTACCGCCCTAATAAGTCCGGTATTTCCTTCCTCAATAAGGTCTAAGAGGTCTAAGCCTCGGCCAATATATTTTTTAGCAATAGAAACAACCAGCCTTAAATTGGCCTCAGTTAAAAGCTTCTTTCCAATTTTGTCGCCTTCGGCAACTCTTTTTGCCAAGGCAACTTCTTCAACCGGATTTAAAAGAGGTATTTTTCCAATTTCTCTTAAGTACATTCTAACCGAATCTTCAGCCAGCTCGGAAAGATCAGCCGCGCTAACCTCTTCTTCATCCTCGTCTTCCGCATCAAGCCCCTCACCCCAAATAAGCTTCTCTTTGTTATCCAAAACTTCAACGCCCAAGTCAATCATTTGAGCATACAGGTCATCCAATTTTTCGACATTGTCTTCAATATCTTGAATAGTCGCTAAAATTTCTTCCTGCGTAATAAAACCTTGCTCTCTTCCTTTAGCCACCAGTTGTTCAATTTTCCCCTCAACTGTGTCCTTTTTATTCATAATCCTCCTTTAAAAGTTTTTTTGACTTATTAGTAACTTATTATACTCCTTTAGGAGTTCTTTTTTTAGTTTTTTATCATCTTTCTCTTCCGCCTCCTTTATGGCGGCAACCAACTCGGTGGTTTTTTGTTTTTTTGATAAATCTTTCAATCTTTTTAATGAAAATAAAATTTCATCCCCCGCTTTTTCCTCAGTAATTTCACCATAATTATACTCGGACTGAAGAATTAGGCTGTTAATTTTGTCTTTGTTCTCGGGAAATTCCACTGCATATGATTTTACCGTAAATTTTTTCTTTTTAAAGGTTAGAAGCGACAAATATATCTCTTGATAATCAACCGTTAAATCATCTTCATTTAAATTGTTCAAAATAAAGCCTAAAAACTTGGGATGATTTAAGGCTAGGCCAAGCAAATTTTCCTCAATATGGCCCTTACTGACAATCGGCATGGACAACTTTTCGCCTTCGGCAGGTTCTTTTCCAATCATGCTTTTAAGGGTCTGTACATCAACGTCCAAATTTTTTGCGATTTCTTTCACCCAATGACTTTTTTCTACCGGATCCTTCAAAAGAGTTACCTTCTTTAAAATAAATTTAGCATATTCTTTTTTACCGCGAGCAGATTTTATATCGTACTTCTTCTGTCCAAATTCTTTATAAAACTTAATGGCTGACTGACTATTTTCTATTGCCTTATCAAAAGCCTCTTTATTTTTTTTGAGAATATCGGCCGGATCCTTCCCAAAAGGTAAAGAAATAATATCAACATCAAAGCCATGAACTAACGCCATTTCTACCCCCCTTTCCGTGGCAATAACGCCGGCATCATCGCTATCGAAAGCAAATTTCAATTTTTGAGTGAAACGATTTAGCAAATTAAGCTGAGATTCGGTAAAGGCCGTGCCGGACGACGCTACCACATTTTCGATACCATGGTTAAAACAAGCCAACATATCCATATTGCCTTCAACCACAACCGCAAATCCTTTCTCTTTGATGCTATTTTTGGCTTCAAAAAGACCATACAAAACATTGCTTTTATTATAAATTGGCGATTGGGCCGAGTTAATATATTTTGGCAACTGTTTGTCAAAAACCCTGGCCGTAAAACCAATCACTTTTCCCGAAACATCCAGAATGGGAAACATTAAACGATTTTTAAAAATATCCGTCACTCTTCCCGAATCAATTTTGGCAATGCCGGCCTCTTTAAGCGCTTCGGGAGTATAACCTTTTTTAACAAGTAATCCGCCCAGAAAATTACTGCCGGACGGAGAAACTCCGAGACGAAAACGCTTGACGGTCTCTTTGGTAAGCCCGCGCTTTTCATAGTAGCTTAACGCTTCTTTGCCCCAAGTGGTTTCATACATTAATTTTTCAAATATCTGGCAAGCTAATTCATTAATTTTATAAAGGTTCGTTTTGCGGCCTTTCTTTTCGGGACTAATTTTATCTTTATTTAGCACCACGTTAGCCCGTCCGGCTAAAGCTTCTATGGCTTCGGAAAAACTTAAACCCTCTATTTGCATAAGAAAAGTGATAATGTCCCCGCCCGAATTGCATCCAAAACAATGCCAAATCTGCTTTTCCGGACTGACCATAAAAGAAGGCGTTTTTTCCTGATGAAAAGGGCAGTTAGCCTTAAAATTGCGGCCGGCTTTTTTAACCGTAATATATCCGGAAACAAAATCCACGATATCAATTCTATTTTTTATTTCCTGTAAATCATCTTCCATTTTTGTCTTCTCTATAAACTATTGATTTAATTATTCGATATTCTGACCCTTAACATTGCATTACGATCTGGAACTTTTATCCCCTCCCAATATATTTAAACCTCGGTACGTCTTTGCCATCTATTTTAATGGATTCCCCAAACATCTTTAATGGCCTAACCCATAAAACATTTTCGCCAAATTCGACAGACTTGTATGGGGCGCGATATACTACAAGCTCTTCAAGTGTCTCCGAGTGTTGGGCAATTCCAATCACTTCATACGTCTTGCCCTTATAATGTTGATATTTTCCAATTTTCATATTTATCCTTGTTCTAATTGAAAAATTATTTCTATTTACTATAAGCTATCGGTGAAAATGAAATTTTCCTGGCTTGCCGTTTGAAGCGTGCTACAAAACATTGTTTCTTAATTGGGGTACCCTGCTTCGCTAAAGCTATGAAGGGCATTTTCTGCTTGTGGCGTTAAATGGCGGAGAGACAGGGATTCGAACCCTGGATACCCTTGCGAGCATACACGCTTTCCAAGCGTGCGCCTTCAACCACTCGGCCATCTCTCCAAATATTATTTAAATATAAAAAGAATTAAAATTTTGCATTTTTATCTATCATTTTTATTTTTGATATTTGATTTTTGAATTTAGTGCCTATAATTTAGTGCCTATAGTTAACTTTAAAGAGTGCTAAATTACGTCTCAATGAGTTATTCTACCTTATTTTTCAACTTTTGTTAAGTAAATTTTCTGGATTGCCTTCATGGGAATGACAAGCAGATGGAATTAAGAGAATTTTATTTCGGAAACTACCTCGAACACCTTGGAGAAATCATATTTGTCGGGGTTAACAAGAAAATCGTAGTTAGAGGTGCTTTTTATCAACGACTTATAAAGAGGCAGGTTTTCGTCATATTTATACCAGCTAAGGTTTGGTCGTACTTTTTTGTATGAAGTAACGCTGTACTTAGGGTTTGGAACCCAGCCGGCCTTTGTTCTGTAAACGGCCGCCCCGCGATACTGCTCGTAGTCTTTATAATCGGAACTAAAATTATCGGCTGTAATGTTTGCCATCACTAGATATTTATGACCGACATTGATAGTAACATGACCGTAGTTTGGCGGAATAATAACCTTGTCGCCCGCCTTTGCATCTATAACAATAACTTCGTTGCAATGATTTTCTTTGCAGTTTTGTAACACATAATTTGCGTGGCCTTCAATAACTTCGTAAATTTCCGGATAAGTAACTTCGGACCCTTTAATGACCGGGTGATAATGCCCGATGGTTTTTATGTATTCATCGCCAATTAAACCCGGCGCCACAACGGTAATATCATACCTCAAATTGTTGTTTCTTAGTTTTACCTCGTCTTGTTCTAAATGGATATCTCTATACATTCGATAAATTTCTGTAATTTTGCTTTCTGCTTTAGGTTTGGCAAAATATGGACGCGCCTCTTCAAGGAGCCGAGTAGCAAATTCTACCTTTCTGCCCTTTAACATAAGATCGAAGCCTTTTAGCTTAACGGCAATACCGGCATCTATGGAAAGATCGCGGTCAAGATGTTTTTTCTTGTCCTTACGCAGAACCGTATTGGAAATATGGGTCCCTTTTTCGATCATAGTTTCCGATAATTTACAATTTGATATATAGCTTCCTTCATCAATAATGCAATTCTTTAAAGTGCTATCCTCAATCATACAGTGTCCGAGAATAATGCAGTTATCGATGGTGGAATTTTTAATGGCCGTTCCCTCATCAATAAATACATTCCCTCTGATAGTATTCTTTTCGCCCCAAAAATCAACCCCGAAAAACTTGGAAGAATTATCGTGATTGCGCTCTTTTGAAGCATTTCTGTGCGCTTCCATATATCCGTCAAAGGATCCTATGTCGAACCAATCCTCTTCGGTAATATATGCCCGAACATCAGTCTTGTTAACCAAATATTCGATAAAACTGCCTTGGTTGTCGGTATGAATTTTAACGAAATCAAAAAGCATTGGATAAATTTCTTTAGGAAAAACACAGCAAAAAGTGTTTACTAGCGTCGATTTCGGTTCCTGCGGTTTTTCTGCAAATTCAACAACTTTGTTTCCCTGAACGGACAAAACACCAAATCTCTTTGCTATTTCTAAGCTGCCAACGTTATATGCCGCAATTAAAGTGTCGCCTTTATAATTGGCCAAAAAATCCTGAATTTCAAATTTGAAATAATTATCCCCGCCGATAATTATAAGGTCTTCATTAATTTTATTTTCCTTAATAAAACTGGCTATGGCTCCAATTGCGCCAAGCTTGTTGGCATTATGCGATGTTTTTTCGAAAACCATTTTTACCGGTCTTTTTAAGCTTTTTTTCCATGCATTGAAATCTTTTTTAAATGTTTCGTTTGTGGCAACAAAAACCTCTATTTCGGAGGGAATTTTATCCATAACATGCGTAATCATTGGTTTGCCATTTACCAAAAGCAAGGGCTTGGCCTTTTCTTTAGTAAGAGGCCAAAGACGCGTTGCATATCCCCCGGCAAGTATTAATGCTTTCATATTCCTCCTTTTGATATTTGTAATTTTCCGCCCTAGGCGGATCAGCCTTGGGCTGAGACATTTGACTTTTTTTCTTATTCTACCGTCATAACTTCAACTATATTGGTTCCGCCCGGAACTCCGGGTAACTTTCCTGATGCAATAATGACCCGATCGTCTATTTTAATATAGCCATACTTTTTAGCTATTTCGATTCCATTAACAATCATTTCTTCAACCGTATTAAATCCAACAACTCTAGCCTGCACCCCCCACAAAATAGCCATTCTTCTCATAGCTTTATGGCCATGTGTAATGGCAAGAACCGGCACAAAAGGACGGCGGTTGGAAATAAGATTAGCTGTTATTCCGGTTGCTGTCGGCACCAAAATAAGCTTTGCGCCGGTCTGTTTAGCAAGACGCACAACCGTATTGGAAATGGCTTCCGCCACAGAATCTACTTCGTTTTGATTTCTTTTGCCGATTACCACTTGATTTTCAATAACCCATGCTTCCACGTCAGTTGCAATATTACAAATTGTTTTGACGGCCTCAAGAGGGTAATCGCCGACGGCCGTTTCCGCTGAAAGCATAACGGCATCCGCTCCGTCTAGAATCGCATTTGCCACATCGGAGGCTTCCGCCCTGGTGGGACGGGGATTTTTAGTCATAGATTCTAACATTTGTGTTGCAACGATTACCGGCTTATTTTGCCTTAAGCATTCATTAATAATTCTTTTTTGAAGAACCGGCACTTTATCCATGCCCAGCTCTACGCCTAAGTCGCCGCGAGCAACCATAATGCCATCCGCTTCTTCTACAATTTCCCTTACGTTTTGAACCGCTTCATGGCGCTCTATTTTAGCAATAATCTTAGGGCCATTTTCCCCGATTATTTTCCGAAGGTCTTTTATGTCCTGACCGTTTTTTACAAACGATAAGGCAATAAAATCAACTCCGTTCTCACAGCCAAATTTGGCATCATTCTCATCTTTCTCCGAAATTGCGGGAATAGAAATTGAAGAAGTGGGAAGATTAATGCCTTTTTTGGATTTTAAAATACCGCCAACAATAACTTGGCATCTAATGTCGCCGTTTTCAACTCCTAGCACTTTAAGTTCCAAAAGACCATCGTCTAGAAGGACGATGTCGCCAACGGAAACGTCTTTATCCAAGTCTTTATACTGAACTTCAATTTTACCGTCACATTCAGCATTAACAGTTAATATAACTTCCGTTCCATTTTCTAATTTTATGCCGTTTTCGTCAATTTCGCCGACCCTGATTTTGGGCCCCTGCAGATCTTGCAAGATAGCTATATTCTTATTAAAATTGTCTGCGGCTTTTCGGATATTTTCGACTCTTTTCTGGTGATTCTCATAAGAATCGTGCGAAAAATTAAGCCGAAAGATATTAACCCCACTTTTTATAAGCTCACAAATTGTTTCATAGCTTTCGCTGGCCGGACCAAGCGTAGCTATTATTTTTGTCATTTTTATCATAATTTTTCCAATGTAAATAGAGGCATTAATCCGCCTCCACCAACAGTATTATACCACAAATATTTAGTTTCAAGAAATAAAAATGTCAAATACCAAATAAAATCCTAAGCACAAATATCTAAATCCTAAACAATATTAAAGGCTCAAAATTTTAAACTTTTAGAACATTTGAATTTGTTTAGTATTTGGTGCTTATTATTTAGAATTTTGCTACCTTCCCCACATACTCATAAGTATTGCCAATTATAATATGGTTTAATTTAAGACCTTAAAAAATTAATTACAAGAAAATTTTTATAAATAAAAAAGGCTGAGGATGCAGTATGTGATTTCTCAGCCATAAGGACTTACTTAACTACTCCCTTCCCACTGTCTCAGGATATTCTTCGAGCGAAGTGAAACGAAGTCGAGAAGCATGAGCTTCAAGTTCTCCACCCTCTTCGAGGAGTCGAACAATATATACCACGGTTTAGTGGAAAGGGAGTAACAGGAACGTCAAAAAACCCTGAACCACTTGGACATTATTATGGGTCATTCCCGTGTAAACGGGAATCCAGAAAACATGAATTCCAAATCCCTCCAAAGACGGGCATGCAAGTTTGGAATAACAAATTTAGGTCTATTTTATAAGGGGTTTGAAAAACTATACGGTTCAGCAAAAAAGCCCCGTTTCCGGGGCCTTTTCTATTTGTTTCCTGATTTCTGGTTACTGTTTCCTGTCCTAGTATCCCATATCCATTCCGCCGCCGCCCGGCATCATTGGAGGTTTATCTTCCGGAAGCTCCACAATAATCGCTTCGGTGGTAATCATGGTTGAAGCTACTGAAACGGCGTTTTCAACTGCAAGTCTGGTTACTTTAACCGGATCAATAATTCCCTTATCAATCATTTTAATCAGATTGTCCGGATTATTGACATCAACGCCCATTCCGTCTTCCTTTGAAGCATTAACTAAAGCTAACTTCTCTTCCGGATTTAAGTTGGCGTTAGACATAAGCTGCTTAAACGGCTGAAGCAAAGAGTCTTTTAGAATCATCCAGCCGATTATTTCCTCGTCTCCGGCTTTGGCATTTTTTAAGTCCTTGGCTTTTTCCATTGATCTGGCAATATTGGCAAGAACAACTCCACCGCCGGCAACAATTCCTTCTTCCACTGCCGCTTTCGTCGCAGCCAACGCATCTTCCATTTTATGCTTGATATATGTTAATTCTGTTTCGCTTGCTGCTCCAACACGAATAACCGCAACACCTCCAACCAATTTAGCCATTCGTTTATTCAATTTTTCTTTTTCATAATCACTGTCGGAATTTTTCACAAGCGCCTTAATCTGAGTAACCCTTGCATCAATATCCTTCTTTTTGCCTCTTCCTCCGACAATTGTAGTGTCGTCTTTGGAGGCAATCACTTTTTGCGCTTGTCCAAGCATTGCAAGCTCAACAACATCAAGTTTTATTCCTTTTTCCTCAGTAACTACCTGTCCTCCAGTGAGAATTGCAATATCTTCAAGCATTGCCTTGCGATTATCACCAAAATCGGGAGCCTTAATCGCAAGAACATTGAGCACACCTCGCAATTTATTAAGTACAAGAGTTGTTAATGCTTCGCCATCAACATCTTCAGCAATAATAACCATCTCCTTTTTTCCGAGCTGAGCAATTTTTTCCAAAATTGGCAAAATTTCCTGAATTGAAGATATTTTCTTATCTGTAATTAAAATATATGGATCCTTTAATTCAGAAGTTTGGGCAGCAACATCGGTAATCATATAAGGCGAGATATACCCTTTATCAAAATTCATCCCTTGCTCAACTTCTTTTGAAAGTCCGAATGTTTGAGATTCTTCAACGGTAACAACCCCATCCTTTCCAACAATATCCATAACATCAGCAATCATTTCTCCCATTTCTTTTGATTCGGCTGAAATAGTTGCTACTTGTGCAATTTCCTCTTTGGAAGAAATTTTCTTGGAATTTTTCTTTAGAATTGCAATAATATCTT
>LBVV01000024.1 GCA_000993275.1 candidate division CPR2 bacterium GW2011_GWC2_39_10
CTTTTGTTTTTCTCCAAAGATTACTTTTGTTTTGCTATCCATTTTGTATGCATAGACTTCGAAAAACAAGGGATTTAAAAAAAGTGCACGTGGGTCAGCTTCTTCGGATTGACTGAACGTAAAAAAAGTGTTAAACTTAGGCAGTTGTATTTAAAAACCAAGAAATGTTAATATAGAAGGAGAACCGATGGCAGTTCCTAAGAAAAAGACATCAAAAAGTAGAACCAAAAACAGAAGATCGCATCATGCTTTGTCTTTGGAGTTGACAACTTGCTCACAATGCAAGGGAGTGAAGATTCCGCATATAATTTGTCCTAGTTGCGGCTATTATGGCGGAAAAGCGGCAAAAGAAATTAAGAAATAAGTAAGGAGAGAACATGGCCTCCAACCGTCACTTAGCTCGAATTGTGGCGATGCAGACACTTTACGAATGGGACTTTAGAAAAGTAAAATTGCAGGAAAAAATTGATGGATCCAAAACCCAAGACATTTTAGAAAGAAATGTTAGAGAGTTTGCCGGAAGCATCGATAATATTGATTTTATTAAAGTATTAGTTGACGGCGTGTTAGAAAACATAAAAGATATTGATGCAATTATTCAGCCTGCGGCGCCGGAATGGCCGATAGATCAGATAGCCGGTGTAGACAAGGCTGTTTTGCGTCTTGGGATATATGAACTATTACTGGCTCAGGAAGTTCCGCCTAAAGTTGCAATAAATGAGGCAGTGGAGCTTGCCAAAGCTTTTGGCGGCGAAAATTCTTCAAAATTTGTTAACGGAGTGCTTGGAACGGTGTATCGAAATTCTGATATTTTTGTTGAGGAAGAAGGCCCTGTCGAAATCGAAGAAATTAAGGAAGAAATTAACGAAGCTGTAGACGAATTTGAAAATAATATTGAGAAAACTTAAAATGAATGCCGAAGAATTTGAAAAAAATATAAATGTTAATTTTAATAATAAAGATCTCCTTTTGCAGGCCCTAGTTCATAGGTCTTATTTGAATGAGCATCCCGGTTTCCGGTTGGGACATAACGAGCGGCTGGAATTTTTAGGTGATGCTGTTTTGGAATTAATTGTTACGGATTATCTTTATCAGAATTTTGAAAACCCCGAGGGGGAACTTACCAATCTTAGGTCTGCTTTAGTAAAGGCTGAAACCCTATCTAATATTGCCAAAGAAATGGGAACGGATGATTATCTTTTATTGTCAAAAGGTGAAGAAAAAAGCATCGGTAGGGCAAGGGACGTAATTCTCGCCAATGCCTTTGAAGCTATTATTGGTGCAATTTATTTAGACTCCGGTTACGAAAATGCCCAAGATTTTATTTTAAAAAATGTTATTTCTATACTGCCCGACATACTGGCAAACAAACTGCACATAGATCCAAAAAGCAAATTTCAAGAATTGGCTCAAGAGAGGGAAGGCATAACCCCCGCCTATAAGGTTTTAGAGGAAGAAGGTCCGGATCACGATAAGCTTTTTACAGTTGGTGTCTTTTTGGACGAAAGAATGATCGGCAAAGGGAAAGGGCCATCCAAACAGCTAGCTCAAGCAGCAGCCGCTGAAGACGCCTTAAAGAAATATAATAAATGAAATCGTTGAAATTCGTCATTGCGAGTCCGGCAGCTGCCGGACGTGGCAATCTTGTTGCGGTTATGAGGAGATTGCTTCGCTCCACTCGCAATGACAAAATTAATAAAATTTTTGTTGACATCTTTTGCGGATGATTTATTATATTAATAACAAACAAATCATAAAATTTTAATTATACTAACTGGAGGGTTAAATGAAAAAACTAAAAGAGTCTAAGGGCTTCACATTAATTGAGCTTTTAGTCGTAATTGCTATTATCGGTATCCTGGCCACCTTTATTATGGTTTCGGTCCAGAATGCAAGAAAGAAAGCAAAAGATAAGCAGATTATGAATGCACTTCATCAAATTTCCACGCAAGAAGCGGATCTTTATGATACTAATAACGCTTATGCGGATAATGCGGATAGCGCTGATTTATTAAGGTTAGCTACAGAAATTACAGATTCAACTAAAGGCGGATCTGCGACAGCTATAGATGCTGTTATTATTGAAGATGATGTTTCATATTCTGCTCATGCGCAGTTAATTTCCGATGTTACGAAATATTTCTGTGTAGATTCTACGGGTGCTGCTGAAACAGTTACTGCTGACGTTGCTGACACAACTTGCGCACCATAATAAAAAAATACTAATAAAAAGTCCGGCAATTGCCGGACTTTTTTGTTCCCGTTCCCCAATTATCCCCAGCCTTAACAAAGACCGAAATGTTAGGGTCGGACCCTAGCAAGGCTGGCAAGCATCACAGTTGTCTGTCTTGGGCAGAAAATCCTAAACAAATCCAAAAACTGGCAAACAAGAATTCAGAGTTTGGAATAAAGAATAAAGGAGGGGAATATAGAATTTAGAATATTAGGATGAAATGTTTTTTCTCTCTATATTCTTTGTTCAATATTCTTATACATAATTCCTAATTCATTATTCCCAATTCTTTTTTAGATTCATTTTAAAGCCAAACTTTGTTATTATAGATCAGTAACAAATAGAGGTTTAATTGTATTTAAGAAAAATCGAAATTTCCGGATTTAAATCTTTTGCCGGCAAGTATAAGTTGGATTTTGAGCCCGGCATTGTTGGTATTGTGGGGCCGAACGGGTCGGGCAAGTCCAATGTGGCAGACGCTATTCGTTGGGTTTTGGGCGAGCAGAGTTATAAAACCATTAGGGCAAAAAAAAGCGAAGACGTTATTTTTGCCGGAAGCCAGAAGAGATCAAGAGGTTCATTGGCGCAGGTGACATTACTTCTTTCGGATAATCAAAAAAGTGATTTGTCGGATTATAGCGAAATAGAAATATCCAGGCGAATTTATAGGGAAGGTGAAAGCGAATACTATCTAAATGGTAATAAAGTTCGGTTGTTTGAAATTTTGGAGCTACTGGCCAGATCGGGATTTGGCAGATCAAGTTACTCCGTTATCGGCCAAGGCATGGTTGAACAGCTTTTGTTTTTGGGTGCCGAGGAAAGGAAAAGTTTCTTTAGTGAGGCCGCGGGCATAAAGCAATACGAAATGAAAAGAGATCAGTCGGAAAAAAAACTGGAAATGACCGAGCAAAACTTAATTAGAATTTCGGATATTACCAAAGAATTGGAGCCAAGACTAAGAGTTTTAAAAAGTCAGATAAAAAAAGCTGAGGCCAGAAGCGAAATCCTTTCTGAATTAAATGGCCACCAAAGGACTTACTATGAATCTTGTCTGACTTCGGTTTTAGAAAAGTTAAACGATAAAAAGCAAAATGAAATTGGTCTTAAAAAAGAGGCGGCCAAGATAATATCAGAAATTGAAAGTCTAAATAATGAAATTCTCGAAATTGAAAATGGCATAAACAATAAAAATGAAGAAGTGTCGGGTTTAAGAAAAATATTGGAAGAAAGAAATAAGAATAGGGAAAATAAAGTTGAAGAAAAAATTATTTTAAAAAGCAAGATTGAAAGACTAAGTGATACTTTAAATTTAACTGATGAGGGTTTGACGGATGAATTAAAAAAACTTGAGTTAAAAGAAGGTGAATGTAAGAGACAGCTAGAAGATATTCAGAAGAATCAGAAGATTAGCCAGAGACAAATTGTAATAAAAGAAACAGAATTAGCCGAATTAGAAGAAAAGAAACAAAAGAAAAAAGAAGAAGCCAAGACAAAGGTTCAGGACTTAGAATCAAAAATTAGATCTACCCGGATAAGAATCGAAGAACTTAAGAAAAAAAGACTCGGTATAGAAACAAATATAAGTGATTTTTCTAAAAACGAATCCAAACGAGCGCAAATTAAAGAAAGGAAGGAAAGAGCTGAAGAAAAACATAAAATATTGGTTTCCCAAATCATAGATGTCAAAAAAGAATTGGAAATGCTTTCCGGCAGTTTGGATAAAGGCAAGGCCAACCTAAAAAAGGCCGAAAAAGAAATAGAAGAAACGGAAAAAATCTTAAGAAAAATAAAGGACTCAACCAAATTTAGTCATCCCGAATTGTCTTTGCGCCTTTCGGAAGTATTAAATGAAATTACCGTTATAGAAACCCACACCGGAGATATCAGCTCTGATCAAATAACTAAAATTTTAAGTACCCTTTTTGGCATAAAAGATAAAATAAAAAAAATTATAACCTGGGCCGATCCGGATACAGGCAAGAGTCAGTTGGAAAATTTAGAAACTAAGTTAGAGCGGTCTTTAAAGCTAAGACAAGAAGCTATTAAGGAAAACGACGAGATAGAGTTTAGGGTAGTAAAGGCCAACAGGCACTTAGAAGACTCCTTAAGCGAGGCGGAAAGAATGGAAAAAACTATTATGCATGAAACCGAAGAGATAAAAATAGTTTCGGATTTTATGAGTGACATTGAATCAAACAAAAAAGAACTAAATAAAATAGCTGATGATATTTCTATTTATGAAGAAGAGATGGACGCACTGCAAGTTAGGCAGAGTGAGCTCGATTCTTTTGACACGGAAGAATATTTTACTTGCCGGGAATTAATTTTTAAGGAAATTGAAAAACAAAGAATGATTTTATCCGAGTTAATACTCGGTCAAAAAATTAACGAAAATGCTATGATCGAAACCAAAAAAGAAATTAGTTTATTTACCCAAAAGAAAAAAGACATCATTAATGCGCAGGGTCAAAAGAAAACACTTATATCCGAACTGGGGGCTTGCGAGAAAGAAATTTTAAGTAAGGAGAAGGAAATTGGTGATTTAAAAACTCAAATTTCTCTATTTGAACAAAACCACGAAGACAAAGTGACATTAGCTTCCTGCCGGGAAAAAATTTTGGCAAAGCAGAATTTAGAGAGGGAAATTCAGGAAGAAATATCTTTGGTGAAAATAGAAATGGCAAAACTGGAAACAAAAAAGGATGATATCGAGTATGAAGCAAAAAAAGAAATTGGCAGCAATTTTATACTTAAAAAAGCTGATATAAATTTAAGTAAAGACGCACTAGAGCTTGTAGAACAAAAAATTGAAAAACTAAAGCTTAAAGTTATGTCTATCGGGGAAGTTGATCCTTTAACAAAAGAAGAGTACGAGGAAGTCTCTACTAGGTATGAGTTTTTAGAAAATCAACTTGCTGACCTTCTAAAGGCCAAGGAGGATCTTTCTAAGGTAATTTTAGAGCTAGACAAACAGATTAAGACCAAATTTGACACATCTTTTGCTAAAATAGCGGCAAATTTCACTAAATACTTTCAAATTTTATTTAGTGGCGGTAAAGCAGAGCTTAAATTAGAGGATGGAAACGTGGAAATAATTGCTCAGCCGCCGGGTAAGAGAATACTTGGCATTAATGCCCTTTCGGGCGGCGAAAGAACACTAACTTCGTTATCGCTCATTGCAGCCATTATGGAAGTAAATCCCAGCCCTTTTGTGGTAATGGATGAGGTTGACGCGGCGCTGGACGAAGCAAATACCGAAAGATTCTTAAAAATAATTAAAGAGTTGTCAAAAAAGACTCAATTTATTTTTATTACCCACAATAGAGGCACCATGAAAATTGCCGATATTTTATACGGCGTAACCATGGATGCAAATAATATTTCCAGCCTGCTTTCAATTAGATTAGAAGGCGCTAATAGTTAATTTTCGGCATATCTGAGTTATCAGATGCCGTATCCATCGTTGGAGTAGAAGCACTAATTATTGTTGGAGAATTATCCGGTGTTTGTTGGGGGGGCCGGACTCGTAATAATTAGCTATAAATGAAGATTGTCCTGTTGACAACAAACATTAACAAGCAGCATTAACAAAGTAACTGTTCACAATCGTCATTGCGAACGATCCGGCAGCCGCCGGAGAGTGCGGCAATCTTGTTTCAAGTAGAGGAGATTGCTTCGTTTCGCTCGCAAAGACGCAGGGTTGTGAGCAGTTACTTAACAAAACATTGACTTTGATTGTGGTTATGCTATAATATTGACTTGTACGTTGAAAATAAATTTGTTGCTTCACGCAACTTAGTCCCGCCCGGCAGTTGAAAAATAAATTGTAGGAGGTGAAGAAGTTTTATCCGCCCAGGAATTAGCAAAAGTTATTGTTGTAGTTGAAAAAGGAGAGCGGGGAATGGCTAGTAGCAAGGATGTTTTAAAGCGTATGTCAACAATCCTAGCAAATGCAGCAAGGCAAGACGCATTGGATTGGTACGAACGGAATAGAAGAGCCGGAAAACCACCAAGTGTGGATCAGGCGGCTATTTACACCGAGAAAAGAAGCAATAGCGGCAATGAGGAGGCAAGAGTTTGAGCACCACAAAATGCGGAGACGAGAAAAAAGAAAAGAAATGCCTCGATTTGTTAGGAGGAATTACAGCAGGAAACAGGCAGGCGCTTAAGACATGGCAGTCCAAAGTTAAGCCAAAGGACTGTTGTCACTGTAATATAACTGTTAGCATAGCGCAAACGGCGGGGGCCAACGGCATGACTATAAACCGCTACTAATAAAGTAGGCGAGAAAATGAATGAGGGTTGTTTGGGAAAGTTTTCCCCATGGTATATCCATGCAACACCAATACATTTTCTCGTCTTTTTTTGTCTTCAACCTTGACCTTTATTAAATAATGTGTATAATAATTAAGCAATCAGTTAACCAAAAAAAGGAGTAAAAGTTGCTAAGAGTAAGACTCACCAGAACCGGCAAGAAAAGGTATGCTACATGGAGAATAGTGGTGGCCGATTCAAGAAAAGCCGTAACAGCAAAAGTAATTGATTATTTAGGTCATTACAACCCTCATACAAAAGAATTTAAAGTTGACGAAGCTAAGTTAAAGGTTTGGTTTGAAAAAGGTGCCCAGCCTTCTAACACCGTAGCTAAGCTATTTAAATTAAATAAAATAAAAATGCCTGATTGGGTTGTTATTAAAATGGCTATTCCAAAGAAAAAGGAAGAGCTTGCCTCGGCTAAGCCAAGCGAAGCAGGGCCGGTAAAGGAAGAAGCAAAGCCGGAAACAGAACCTCAGGAAGTAATTGAGCAAACGGAAGATGATACCGAAGAATCTATTGCCTCTAAGGAAGTGGCGGAAGAACAAGAAGAACAAACAGAAGAAACTAAAGAAGCTTAAAATTTTAATCCATATTAACCGTATTACGGTAAGGAGGAAAAATGCCAGAAATTCAAGACCAAGAATTTGTCGAATTCATTGTTAAGTCCATTGTTGATAACCCGGACGAGGTTGAAGTGAACAGAACCATCGATGAGATGGGAGTTTTACTGGAACTGACTGTTAACCCGGAAGACATGGGCAAAGTAATTGGTAAAGACGGTAAAACTGCCAAGTCAATTAGAACACTACTTCGCGTTTTAGGCGCAAAAAATGATGCCAGATTAAATTTAAAAATCATTGAGCCGGAAGGTGAAAAAGGTCCAAGAGAAGAAAAGAAAAAATCTGCAACCGACGAAGTTAGAGAGCTGGAAAGAGATCTGGAAATATAGAAACGGCTGTTTTAGCCACCCAAAATCGATCATTAACCAAAAAACCCCTCGGGGTTTTTTTGGTTCTCTCCCGTTCTATTAATTATGCCCATGCGCCCGCAGTGCCATTGTTAATAATTGAATATTAAAGATTTATATTTACTCAACTTGCTATTTGTAGTATAATAACTTTTCGAACGAAAACGAAAATGCACATTAACAAGGGGGTGATTTGGGTGAAATGGGATTTTTTATCGGTTGCGATTATTGTACTGGGCGCTTATCTATACGTAAGACTTTTACAAGCGGAAGAAAAAAAAGAAGTTAAGCTGAATGACTTTCAAATTAGGGCACAAAAGTATGTGAAAAGTGGCCAATTTGCAAAGGCGGAAGAAGAGATATTAAAGGATCTTAAGCGAAATAACCCAAGTAATTTTGCTCATAATTATTATGCTCTGGGCATCATCTATTATAACCAAAAAAAACACAAAGAAGCTTTGCATGCTTTAAAAAAAGCATGGCTGGCAGATCGGGAAAATTATGACGCAATATTTCTTATTGGGCGAATATACCATGATATGTATCAGGATGTCGCTAATCCGGATTTTCTGGAAAAGTCGGTTTATTATTTTGAAAGAACTTTAGAAGTAAATCCGTGTCATATTCAAGCTCTTTTTGGCTTAGGAGCCGTTCATTTTGATTGGCAAAATATCGACAAAGCAGCAGAGTGTTACCGGCGCATATTGGATGCTTTTCCCGAAAATGCCAATGCTACGTATAATTTCGGAGCTTGTTGTTTAGGGCGCGAAAATTACGAGATGGCGATAAGTTATTACAAAAAAGCGCTTGTATTAAATGTGGATGATCAACAATTTGCCGAATACCATATTGGTTATTGCTACCAGTGCTTGGAGGATTTCGAACGTGCCAAAAAATGGTATACATTTTCATTAGAAAATGGCTGCAAGAGCGCGAAAGAAAAACTAAATGAGCTTAAAGCAAGAAAAACCGCCGGGAATTAGTTTCCGGCTTTTTTTATTTTCTGTTATAATCTTATCTATGATAAAGTTTCATATATTAACACTATTTCCGGATCTTTTTTCGGGATTCTTAAAAGAAAGTATTTTGGCAAGGGCTCAAAAACAAGGCTTGATCGAAATTTATGTTTATAATTTGAGAGATTGGGGAATTGGAAAACATAATCAGGTTGATGATAGTCCTTACGGTGGCGGAACGGGAATGGTAATAATGATGGAGCCAATTGACGTGGCAATTAAAGAAATTACAAAAGATTGGATGCCCAAAAAAAATCGCAAAATTTTATTGACGCCTCAGGGGAAAATATATAATCAAAAAAAAGCGGAAGATTTATCAAAATACGAAAATGTCCTTCTTATTTGCGGCCGTTACGAAGGATTTGATGAAAGAATAAGGGCGCTGGTTGATGAAGAGTTATCTATTGGCAATTATATTTTAAACGGTGGCGAGGTGGCGGCGATGGCAGTTGTGGAATCTGTTTTTCGTTTACTGCCCGGAGTATTAACCAAAGAGGAAGCCACCAGAATTGAAACTTTTCATGACGGCCTGTTGGAGTATCCGCAATATACAAGACCGGAAGATTATTACGGAAAGAAGGTGCCTCCTGTTTTACTTTCCGGAAATCATGCAAAAATAGAGAAATGGCGTCACGAACAAGCGGTTAAGAAAACTATTGAGAAAAGGCCGGATTTGCTTGACGGAAGAGATTAGAAAGAATGTCAAATTTCAAATATTCAAAAATTAATAAATGCGGGAGATAAATAATGAAAATAACTGTAGATCCAAATTTGTGTATCGGTTGCGGTTTGTGCACCAGTACTTGCGAAGAAGTTTTTGAACTTAAAGACGGCAAATCTAATGTTATAAAACCGGAAGGTTGCGACTGCGACTGCGAACTAAAAGAAATAGCCGAATCCTGCCCCGTCGGCGCAATTAATGTTGAAGAATAAAGTATAAATCTTAATTTCTAATATCTACATCCTAAACCTGTCTCGTTTGGTACTCACCAAGGCGGGCGCAGGCGGGAATCTAGAAGCTTTAATGCGCGTCCAAACTTTCTGGATCCCCGTTTTCATCCGCCTTGGATAGCAAAGCGAGACAGGCGGGGATGGGCAAAAAATGGTGGTTTTGCAAAAAGGTTTTGCAAAAAACCATTGCTTTATCGTAAAAATTGTTGTATAATTTTATGACCTGAAAAAGTTGGATGACCGAGGGGGATTTTAATGACTTTACGGGAGTTTTTTGAAAAAATGATCGAAGCAATGCTGGCATTTGTTTACCTTCAACTTGGGTGGGATATTGAGAGGAGTGTTGGCATAGAGTTGGACGTGATGAAGGAAATAACTGAAAAGCTAGGAAAGAAACTAGATACAACTCAGTTTTTCAGAACCGATCCAAACAATTTTGCCATGAAAACAGTTCCGCTATTTATGTATACTCTCAAATTAGATGGTCAA
Organism: candidate division CPR2 bacterium GW2011_GWC2_39_10; assembly: GCA_000993275.1. Classification (GTDB taxonomy): domain Bacteria; phylum Patescibacteriota; class CPR2; order CPR2; family CPR2; genus GWC2-39-10. The sequence goes on from LBVV01000024.1 coordinate 9,974, forward strand.
CCGATTACCGAAGAGAAGATAAAAAATGAGCTTTTAAACATGGCTCTATCCGGTATTTCTGCCAATTCGGACAATTCTTTTATTGATGATGTTGGAACTTTCTTTAATAGTATAAAAGAGATTAAAGAGCGGAGAACACAAGAAAGGCAAGAAGGCCTGGCGCAGAAAGTTGATAAAACTTCTTTGAAAATTGATGAGTTTATCAAAACTCGACTAGATGTTGGCGAGTACAGAAATCATTATCCTTATGCCGAATGGCATATGCTATCAAGCCTTATAATCCACATTGATGAAAAAAAATTTTCAAAAATATTGGCACGCGATATGGAAAAAATTGCTGGCCGCATTTTAGACGGAAAACCATCCGGTCTTTTGTCTGATGAGGAAAAAGCGTTTAAGGATTGGTATGCAGTAAGTGGTTTTCGGCTAACTTTTGAGATGGATCGTTTAACGAAAAATAAATCGTTATCGGACATCGAAAGAAATGTACAAATAAAAAAGCTAGCTGAAGAATTAGATAATATTGATGACAAAGTCAAAAAACAGCTGGCGCTTCAATTCGGTGAGTCTGATCCCGAAAGGATCGAAAAACTTTATCAAATAATGCAGCAAGCCTATGAGTAAAAAAACATAAGCTATCCAACATGGATAGCTTTTTTTATTACGGTTTTTAGCCTATATTTAAATTATAAATTGTTGTATAATATTTAATCCATGGATAAATTTATTTTAAAAAGTGAATATATGCCTAAAGGGGATCAGCCTGAGGCTATAGACAAACTTGTTAACGGTTTAAGCAAAGGCTATAGGGATCAGACCTTGCTTGGCGTAACCGGTTCGGGAAAAACGCTCACAATGGCTAATATTATTGCCAAAGAAAATCGTTCGGCTCTTATAATTTCCCATAATAAAACCTTGGCGGCACAGCTTTACTTGGAATTTAAGGAACTTTTTCCGGAAAACGCCGTCAAATATTTTGTTTCTTATTATGACTATTATCAGCCGGAAGCCTATATTGCGCGCTCTGATACTTATATAGAAAAAGAAACCAGTATTAATGACGAAATTGATCGTTTACGGCATGGAGCAACATCATCGCTTTTAACCAGAAAAGACACGATTATAGTGGCTTCCGTTTCTTGCATTTACGGTATCGGTTCCCCGGAAGCTTATATGGGGCAAACTATTAGTATAAAAAAAGGTCAGAAAATTCGCCGAAACGAATTCTTGGAAAAACTTATTAATATCCAATACGAAAGAAATGAAACCGACCTTGCCAGGGGTAGGCTTAGGGTGCGGGGGGACGTGATCGACATTTATCCTCCGTATGAAGATTTCATTTTGCGGGTAGAATTTTTTGGCAATATTATTGAATCAATCAAGTTAATTGACGGTTTAACGGGGCAGTTTATAAGGGGTTTTAGGGATACGATGATTTTTCCGGCCAAACATTTTGTGACAACCCGGGAAAACATAAAACAAGTTATTCCGGCCATCACTGCTGAAATGGAAGAAAGGGTGGAAGAACTAAAAAAAGAAGGCAAAGAACTTGAATCTCATCGGCTAAAAATGCGAACCAATCACGATATTGAAATGATGATGGAAACCGGTTACTGCAACGGCATCGAAAATTATTCCAGGCATTTAAGCGGCCGAAAAGCCGGCGAACCGCCCATGACTTTAATTGATTATTTTCCAAAGGATTTTTTGATGTTTATTGATGAATCTCATATCACTTTGCCGCAAATCCGCGGAATGTTTAATGGCGACCAGGCGAGAAAAAAAATATTGGTGGAACATGGTTTCAGGCTGCCATCGGCCATGGACAACCGCCCATTGAGATTTTTTGAGTTCGACAAGCTTATAAGCAATGTAATTTATGTTTCGGCCACGCCTACGGACTTCGAAATGGTGAGGTCTAATCATTCAGAAACCAAATTCGAAACTGTTCCGGAATATTACGAAAAAGTTGAGGAAGGAAAGGATTTTGACGGAATTGCCTCTCAGATAATTAGGCCCACCGGTTTAATTGATCCGGCGGTTGAAATTAGGCCGTCAAAAAATCAAATTGACGATTTGATGAATGAAATATTAAAAAGGACAGAAAAGAAGCAGCGCGTGCTTGTAACTACCTTAACCAAGAGAATGGCTGAGGATTTGGCCGATTATTTATCCGACCATTCGGTAAAGGTGGCCTATCTTCATTCGGAAATAGACACCTTGGAGCGCCCGGAAATTTTAAGGGATTTTCGGCTTGGCGTTTATGATGTTTTGGTGGGTATTAACTTGCTGCGCGAGGGCTTGGATTTGCCGGAAGTTTCTTTGGTTGCAATTTTAGACGCCGATAAGGAAGGTTTTCTAAGGTCAACGTCATCCTTAATTCAGACTTTTGGCAGAGCGGCACGGCACGAAGAGGGTATGGTTATTATGTATGCCGATAAAATTACCGGATCCATGGACAGGGCGATGAAAGAAACCGCCAGAAGAAGGGAAATTCAGAAGAATTATAATACAAAGCATGACATTACGCCGAAGACAATTAAAAAAGCAATTAGGGAGAGCCTGCTTGAGCGGCAAAATATTGACGAAGACCATGTTTCCAGACTTGATGTGGTAAGGGCGCCGAAAGAAGAGATTGAAAGATTCATAAAAGACTTAGAAAAACAAATGAAATATCACGCCAAAAACCTGGAATTTGAAAAAGCGGCCATGGTTCGAGATCAAATAACAGTTCTTAGGACTCAAGTAGAAGAAAGCAAAGTAAAGCGTAAAATTTTAGGTAAAAAATTGAAATAATTCCTATTGAGAAAAGCCCTAATTTAAGGGAAAATTGATATAAGCAATAAGCAATAAGCAATAAGCAATAAGCAATAAGCAATTTGGTTATTTGTATCCAAAAATTTGTGCGGCGGCAATCCATGAAATTGACGCTTTAAAACTTAAAAGTAAGGGCATTAAAGGTGTAATTGTTGATCTTGATAATACTTTAGTTTCTTCGAAAAGCGAACACTTGACTGAGGAGGTAAGGGATTGGGTGGAAAGAATCAAAAAAGAAGGCATTAGCCTGTGCATTGTCTCCAATAATTGGCAAAAAAAAGGGAAAAAAATAGCTAAAATATTGGATGTCCCCATTGTTATGTTTGCGTTTAAGCCGAGAAAACGCGGCTTTAAAACAGCCATGAGGATAATTGGCACCAAAAGACACGAAACGGCAGTTATCGGCGACCAGATTTTTACCGATATTTTGGGAGCAAACCGGTTGATGCTTCTTCCAATTTTAGTAGAACCCTTAAATTTAAACGAACCAATTCAGACCAGATTTTTAAGAGTTTTGGAATACCGGTTTGTAAACCGTTTCCATGAAAAAGATATAGAATGGATGTAAAAGCCCGAAGGGCTTTAATAAACAAATAACAAATAACAACAAGCAAAGAAACGGTCCCTTATGTGTAACTGCTCACAATCGTCATTGCGAACAATCCGGCAGCCGCCGGAGAGTGCGGCAATCTTGTTTCAAGCAGAGGAGATTGCTTCGTTTCACTCGCAAAGGCTAGGGTGAGGGGCTCCTAATGTCAAATAAAATCCTAATTGTCCTAATTAACTTTCAATTTTCAAACAGCAAGTACAATAATTGAAAATTAGAACTTGAAAATTCAATGAAAATTGATAATTGTAAATTAAAAATTTAATGTTATGTTTTTTGATCTTGGATTTGTTTAGCCTGTTCTCCTGGTAATTTGACAATTGGCCTGCTCTTTTACTTTCTTCTTGAAAAAAACCTGAAAATGCTTTATAATTTATTCTTGATTTTGGTGGAAGTTAGGTGGCTTAAGTGCAAGATAAAATTATCATAAAAGGTGCCAGAGAGCACAACTTAAAAAATATTGATATAGAAATACCAAGAGATAAGCTTGTGGTTATAACCGGGCTGTCCGGCTCCGGTAAGTCTTCTCTTGCTTTTGATACCATTTATGCAGAAGGCCAGCGGCGTTATGTGGAAAGTTTGTCGTCTTATGCCAAACAGTTTTTGGGTCTTATGGAAAAGCCTGATGTTGACCAAATTGACGGCTTGTCGCCGGCTATTTCCATAGATCAAAAATCCACCACCAGAAACCCTCGCTCTACGGTTGGAACCGTGACAGAGATTTACGATTATTTGCGACTTTTATATGCTCGGATAGGCCACTCCCATTGTCCTTTATGCGGAAAAGAAGTGACAAAACAAACATCCAGGCAAATTATTGACCGTATTTTGTCGTGGCCGGACGGAACCAGGATTTATATTTTAGCTCCAATTGTTAAAGACAAAAAAGGCGAGCATAAATATATTTTCGAAGCTTTAAAAAAAGCCGGCTATCAGCGCGTAAGAGTTGACGGCAAGATTTACGATATTGAAGAAGAACTTGATTTGGATAAGAAAAAGAAGCACTATATCGAGGTTATGGTTGACCGCATGATTGTCGAGCCGGAAAATGCCCAGAGACTTGCCGAGTCAATTGAAAATGCTCTAAATCTTGGTGAAGGCGCGGTTTTTATCCAGAACGCAGCTACGGGAGAAGAGCAAATTTTTTCTCAAAATTTTGTTTGTTTGGAATGCGGCATCAATTTGCCGGAAGTTCAACCTAGGAATTTTTCTTTCAACAGTCCTCATGGTGCCTGTTCCTATTGTACGGGGTTGGGGGTAAAACTGGAAATCGATCCAGATTTGGTTATTCCGAACAAGAAATTATCCTTATCGGAGGGTGCAATTCGGCCATGGGCCAGGACTACTTCGAAAGCTACTTGGTATTCCAGAATGCTGGAGGCAATTGCCGAAAATTACGGCTTTTCGGTGGACACGCCGGTAGCCGATTTACCGAAAGAAGCAATGCAGATCGTTTTATATGGCTCTAACGGCAATCCAATTACCATAAGAAACAGCAAATATGATCGAGTGCCGGAGTTTGAGACAGCTGCCGAAGGTGTAATTCACAACCTAGAAAGGCGCCACAAAGAAACAGACTCAGAATATATAAGAAAAGAAATTGAAAAGTATATGGCCGTCAGAGAGTGTCCGCAATGTCATGGCAACAGGTTAAAACCGGAAGTGCTGGCCATTAAAGTTGGTAAAAAATCTATTATGGAAGTTGCCAAGCTTTCCATAAATCAGGCCATTGATTTCTTTAAAAATGTCAAATTGGATGAAAAGGAAAAATTTATTTCTCATCAGATTATAAAAGAAATACTGGAAAGACTGCAGTTTTTACTAAATGTTGGGCTGGAATATTTAACGTTGGATAGGGCGGCCGGAACTCTTTCCGGCGGAGAAGCACAAAGAATTAGGCTGGCAACGCAAATTGGTTCGTCACTCATGGGTGTTTTGTATATTTTAGACGAGCCGTCTATAGGCTTGCATCAGCGTGACAATATCAGGCTTATAGGTACCCTAAAAAGGCTTCGGGATTTGGGTAATACCGTTATTGTGGTGGAGCATGACGCGGAAACTATAATGGAATCGGACCATGTTATTGATATCGGTCCGGGTGCAGGCGAACATGGAGGCGAAGTTGTGTCCGAAGGTACGCCGGAGGATATCGTGAAGGATAAAAAATCTTTAACCGGTCAATATTTGTCGGGTACTAAAAAAATTGCCCTGCCGGAAAAACGTAGAAAAGGAAATGGCAAGGAAATTACAATTGTTGGTGCCGAGGAAAATAATTTGAAAAATGTTACGGTTAGTATTCCTTTGGGTAAGTTTGTGGTTGTTTCCGGTGTCTCCGGTTCGGGAAAATCCAGCTTAATAAATGATATTTTAGCAAAAAAATTGTCCCAGGTTTTTCATCGGGCGCAGACTGTTCCGGGTAAACATAAAGAAATAATGGGAACTAAAAATTTAGATAAAGTTATAAATATTGATCAGTCTCCAATTGGCAGAACCCCCCGGTCTAATCCGGCAACTTACACCGGTGTTTTTACAGATGTTCGCGAGCTATTTGCAGCAACGCCGGAAGCGAGAATCCGGGGTTATAAACAGGGAAGGTTCAGTTTTAACGTTAAGGGTGGTAGGTGCGAGGCTTGTCGGGGCGATGGTATTATCAAAATAGAAATGCATTTTTTGCCGGACGTTTACATTACTTGCGATGAATGTAAGGGCAAAAGATACAACAAAGAAGCTTTGGAAATTAGATATAAAGGCAAGAATATTGCCGATGTTTTAGAAATGACCATTGAGGAAGCCCTGGGTTTCTTTAAAAACATTCCTCAGATTCAGCGAAAATTAGAAACTATTCATGAAGTTGGTCTTGGATATATGAGGCTTGGGCAGCCGGCCACAACCCTATCCGGCGGTGAAGCTCAAAGAGTTAAGCTTGCAGCAGAACTTTCCAGACGTTCGACCGGAAAAACTTTGTATATTTTAGACGAGCCGACAACCGGCTTACACTTTGATGATATTAGCCGTCTTCTAAAAGTTTTACAAAAGCTGGTTGACTTGGGCAATACGGTCTTGGTGATTGAACATAACCTAGACGTTATAAAGTGCGCCGATTGGATTATAGACATTGGCCCGGAGGGCGGGGAACTGGGTGGTAATGTAATTGCTACCGGCACTCCAGAGCAAGTGTCAAAAGTAGAAAAATCCTATACCGGACAATACTTGAAGAATTTGCTTATGGTTAAATCGAGATAAAAGAGTTAATATTTAGGAAGAGGTTTGCGTAAGTCTCTTTTTTGTTTCTAAACTGGATTTAGATAAGACTAAAGCTTTTCAGATTAAACCTTCTATGATAGAATACTAAGACGTTTAAACGGGAAGTTCTTTGATTTGTAAAAATAAAAAAGACTTAAAAAGCAAAAAAGATGCTTTTAAGTTTCATATATCTCTTCTATAACACAAGAAAGGATGGAGTGGAAATCAAAAAACAAATGTAGAAACACATGAAACTGCGATTGGAGTGGTCAAATGGAGGAGCGGGATGTTTTAAAAGGCGTAGGCTATATTTTTCCGGGGCAGGCGTCGCAAAAAGTAGGCATGGGAGAAGATTTGCTGAATGCATTTCCGGCCTATAGTGCCAAATTCCATGAACTTAATGCTGCAAGTTCCAAAGATCTATTGGGGTTGTGTCTTAAAGGTCCGGAAGAAGCGCTAAACGATACTGTTAACACGCAGCCATGCATCTATGCAGTCTCGGTTAGTATTTATCATGTGCTGAAAGAGATGGGATTAGGTATTCCTCAAGCCGTGGCAGGCCATAGTTTGGGCGAATACAGTGCTTTAAACGGAGCTGGAGTTTTTGGCTATGTCCAGGGCTTACGGTATGTACAGTACCGGGCGGATTTTATGAAGGATGCGGCCGAAAAGAACCCCGGCGTTATGTATGCCATCTCAAAACCGAACTTCGATGTGCTTTGGAATATTTTTTCAATTATCTCTGGAAAAGGGGTAATAAAAATCGCCAACTACAATTCGCCGAAGCAAGTCGTGGTTGCCATGCAAGCAACGCTTGAAGAAAAAGCGTTGCAATTACTTAGGGAGGCCGGACGAATTATCAAGCTTCCGGTAAACGGAGCCTTTCATACTTCTCTTATGACAGAGGCAAATAGCAAGCTTTACAATGCCCATTTTAATCAGTCAGCATTTGGATACCCGCATTGTCAGGTCTACAGCAACTACGACGGAAGCCCTAGTAAGGATCCGCTGCTGATTGGCTCTAAGCTGATTAATCAGATGCCTTCCTCGGTGCGCTGGGTTGATACAATCAACAATATGTACAACGATGGTGTTAGAACATATGTTGAGGTTGGCCCCGGCAATGTACTTGCAAACCTTATGAAGCACTTTGATTTGCCTGATGTTACAGTTTTATCGACCCGCAATGTTGAAGGCCTAAATCAAGTAATCGAGCATCTCCAGACTATTAAAAAGGTGGTGATGTATTAGATTGATAAACTTTGAGGCTAAAACAATGTTGACGCATACAACATGAAGGGAGTTAGCATGGAACAAAGAATTGGTATTGTTGGGTTAGGAGCTTATGCTCCGCCAACGTGCGTTTCAAACCGCGCCCTTGAGAGGCACCTTAAGCTTGCCCCGGGCTTCATTGAACCCAGGACGGGCATCAAGGAGCGCCGTAGAGTAAAGTTAGGAGACAAGGCTTACAATTTGGCGACAATCGCTGCGCAAAAAGCGATGATAGATGGACAGGTCAGTGCAGATGAAATCGATCTTATAATCGTTGCTACGTCCACTCCGGACAACTTGTTTCCGTCTACCGCTTGCATGGTTCAGCGCGAGCTTGGTATCGAAAGTTGTATGTCGTTTGATCTCTCAGCCGCGTGTGCAGGTTTTATGTACGGTTATCAGATAGCAGAGACGATGCTTCATCACAGCGATAGATTCAGTACGGCGCTTGTCATCGGCGTAGATCTACTTACGCGCAATACTAGCAAGGAAGATCCCAGTACGGCTATTCTCTTCGGAGACGCGGCTGAGCCGCATGGGAGCTGATGCTACGAAAGCAGATCTCCTTATGCTGCCGCTTTCTGACGGTCTGATCCACATGCAAGGGCGCAAAGTATTCAAAGAGGCGACTAAAATCGTATCAACTTTAGCCAGGTCTCTGGTTCAAGATGCAGACCTAGCGCTGGGCGATATCGACAAGTACGTGTTTCATCAGGCAAATCTGCGCATTATCGAAGTTGCAGTGAATGATTTGGGTATAAATCCGGATGATGCATTTACGAATATTGATAAATACGGCAACACGTCGGCGGCGTCGATTCCGTTGGCTCTCGATGAAATGCATCGCAAGAACATGCTCAGGTTCGGCGACCTGGTGCTGCTTGCCGGTTTTGGTGCAGGTATGACCTACGGCGGCGCCATCGTAGAATGGACACGAAACTAAGCAAATTCATACATAGGGGGTAAAAATGATTCCAACGAGAGAAGAAGTAATACGGAAGATAAAAGAACTCGCAGCAGAGAGCGAGGGGAAAAAGTCTCCATCCGATATTTCCGACGACATGCCTTTGGGCGATGTTCAGGGCGGTTTAGGCCTGTTAAGCCTTGATACTGTTGAGTTGATGCAAGGCATTGACGAAGAGTAT
>LBVV01000025.1 GCA_000993275.1 candidate division CPR2 bacterium GW2011_GWC2_39_10
ATCAAAACAATGTTTTTGGCATCTTTAATTCAAGGATTTGGACAAAACCCGCAACATGTATCTATTTTTATGACTCTTACGTTGGGAAAGTCAGAGGCGATCAATGCGGCTACCGCCTCTATATTGATGACAGGGGTGACTTCTATGGTGAGAAGGGAACGTTTGGAAGCGGATACGAAAAAAACGATACTACATACTGGGAATATGATGGGATGCTAAACCTCGATAAAGCAGCAAGAATTATGTCTGTTTGGTTTAAACATTCCACAGAGTACAATGACAAACAGACACTAATCAAAGATTTTGTTGCCCTGTTGGATAAATGTCTAATTGAGGGAAGTAAGTATTGAAATAAAACCGCGCAACCAACAAATAGTTTCGTATAGCATAAGCTTGTGCTCGATTGCATTTATGCCCCAAGTAGTTTTAATTAACGCCAACCGGTCAGGAGAAAGAATAATAGTAGTATTAGTCTAATCAAACAGATTCTAACAACCTTGCTGTTCTTATCACCGGTTACTCACCTGAGTAAAAGCCACCTCTTAAAGGTGGCTTTTTTAGCTAGCCGGTCATTTTATTTTGCACAATCACCTGATTACACTACGCCATAGCAATAAGCGGACATCAAAAAATTGAGCAAGAGTTAGAATAATTTAAGAAAAATATATCGCCTTTACCTTCTCTCCTGCACATTAATAATTGGATTTAAGGCTTGGCGGCAAGAAAGATAGTAAACTGAGGAAACTTGCTGAATTTATTATAATATGCAAAGTCAATCTCTTTTGCTTTTTCAATTACTTTAGTTTCGACAAATTCTTCTATAATAAATCCCGCCTCTTTTAGCAGTTTAAAATGCATGCTTGGTGGACCAATCCAAAAAGCTAATTTTTCTCCTCTATCATTAAAGTTGTGCTCATATCTAGCATATTTATGATAGTCACCAAACGTTTTACCGTCATTCCCCCTTTCGGCAAACCCCATTACCATCATCGAGTGCTCATCGACAATAATTCTTTCGGATGACCAACGAAGAGGATGGGGAACAGAAAATAAGAATTTACCAGTACTCTTTAAGACCCTAAAAACTTCCTTGTAAACCTTTATAGGGTCGTCCGTATAATCTATAGCTAAACTGCTATATACAAAATCAAAAGTTTCTTCTTTAAAATCGATAGATTCCATATTCCCTATTTTAAATTCGCAATCCGGATAAGACCTTTTGGCAACATTTATTGAATTTTCTGAAATATCGATGCCAATTAATTTAGCAGGGTTTTTGGTTGTTAAGATAAGTGATTCATCTCCGGTGCCACAACCCAGCATTAAAACAGTCGTGCCAGTTAAAGAAGGCAAAAGACTTTCCATCGCGGGCTTTTCAACTAGGGAATGGGATTTCATCGCACCACTCAGAATGTCCTGTTGTCTTGATTCTGCAAAAGAATTGTAGTCGTTGGCTTTTTTCATAGAGTCATTCTATCATAAATTGCTCTAAATCTGAATAGGTTGTATCAAAAAAAGGCTTCTTAAAGCCCTTTTGATTCTTTGGCTCCCAATAAAAAAGGTATTTAGAACTTTTGACTGGGAAAGAATTGCTGAAGAGTTAAAGACATTTCAAGATAACTATAATATTTTACAGCCATATCAGTCATAAATCATTTTTTCTTTTCACTCTCTTCCATCGCCTCGAAAAAATTTTGTCTGTTTACAAGTTCTAGGGGTATGGCAGGAGGAGGGCCATTAAAATAGGCTTCTAAATTAGGGGCCTGGCGTCTTAGTTTTTCTTCGTATCCAAGTATGAGCAGGGTATTCCCGCTGGCAACTTCCAAATCACTGCATTCTTTGCCATCTTTATAAACCTTGACTGCGCCCAACGGACCAGATCGATCATCAACATAATTAGCATTCATTTTCCAAACATCCATCATTTTGTTGCCTTCCAAGTTCCAAATAAAGATGATGAGATAATCAGCGTCTTTGTAGGATTCCTTATGCTGATCTAAAACTGATTCTAAATATTCCCCAAGACTTTCATAATTAAACCCCCTGTAAGAATCGACCGCATCTTTATCCGGATAACAAACAACGTGCTTGCCCCAAATTTTATAATCAAAATTTCGATACCAACTATGATTCGGCTTGTAATCAAAACCCAAAATTGGCGGCTGACCCTGATCCCAAAGGTTTAAGAAAAGTTGTTTCTGATTTGCCGCAAAGCTTTTGTCTTCTATAACGGCAAGCTTAGGATTAGATCCTATCGTGTAAATAGCAACAGTGTCATCAAATATAAGAATTTCCTTTTCAATGGTAAAAGTTTCTTCCGGAATATAACGAAATGTCATACAGGTATTAATAAACCGATCATTTTTAGAAAAGGGTGGAAGTGTTGGAATATTGGTGATCTGCTTAACCTTAATATTATTTGCTAAAAATAAATCCCTAAGTTCCTCCGCTTTTTTTTCGCCAATAACATCATTAAGATCTCCCTTTTCATAAATAAAAACGGATTTTGATTTAGCCTTGGCTGATTCTAGCGAAATTTCGAAAAGATCCTGTGCGGTTGCATCTTTTAGCTTGAAAGGCGTTGTCGATTTATCTTCACTTCTGAAACTATCTTGATCCACTAAACTACTGCTACTTAACAATTCAGGGCTTTTATGAAATAAAAGACCAGCACTTCCTGGCAACGCGTAATAGATATGAGCTCCAGATCCCGCCCGAAGCAGATTACCTTTTTTATGTAAGTCGTTTAAAGCCCGGCTAACGTAAACCCTGGAATACTTACCCCCCAAGGCTTTAACTGCATCAGAGGTTTTGAATTTAGGGACTGATTTTGCATATTGAATTATATGGTCTTTAACTTTTTGCATTGAAAGGAGTATAGCATAAAAAAACTTTACTGTAAACAATATTTAAGTATACAGAAGCGTTTACTGTAAACAAATAGTGTTGAGATAGACTTCTTGTGCGACCAGAAAACAAAACAAAATGAAAACAGGTCCTGCTCTAAATTGTTTTAACAACTCAAAGTCTTGCAGACCTGTTTTAAGCACCTTTTGTTAGGTGCGATAGGTTTTCTTGACACCATCTTTACATGCTTACCGATCAAACCTGCTGGTTGCTATGAAGCCGGCCGCAATAAGTGATGCCAAAATAGTAAATGTTCCGGCCCCGTCAATCAGAAATGACCTATCTGTCATAACCCCGTATGTCGTGCTACCAAATCCAACAGCTAATCCGACAAATATCGCAAGCCACATATGTTTTGAATTTGATTTTGTTAGCATCCCCCCAACAACAGGACCGATAAGAGCCAGCTGAGAGATAACTACAATATATACGAAATCAAACAGACTAGTCCCCGATAGCTTAATGACAAAACCAATGCCCCAGACGGACAGAACCGCTACAATAAGCATTGCTGCCTTAGCTAACATCAGGCTTGTACCCGAGCTCAGCCGCGATACCCGCTGCCATGATGGCAAGACGTCAGCGATAAGAGTCAGCGAACAGGTAATCAGCATGCCATCCACCAACGACATGATACACGCCGCAATCAATACTACCATTCCAACAGAAAGAAACAATTCGCTTAGAGGCAGCGTCATAACTGCTTGCGTCAAAATGTTCTCCGGATTGATGTTTGGCAAGATTGAAACAGTAGCTCCAAGGATTGTTCCTAGAACGCCAATGGTAGCGAATATCACAACGCTGCTGTATAGCAAGTTGCGATGAGTCTCGCCCTCTTCATTGGTGCCAGTACCAGCAATAATGCTAATCCAGGACGAGTTATCAACGAATTGCCATGATAAATTGAACAAGATGTTTGTAGCCAATCCCCATAAACCGAGCTTTCCTTGCATTATTCCAAACGACGGAAAAAGTGCGCTTGCAAGCTTTTCACTACCCAGATGATTCAGGTTAATTATAAGCAATCCAACCATCCCGCTAACAAGAACTACTTTTACGAGATTGAGAAAAGTATCAACTTTGACATTACTTCTTAACCCGCCAATTATAGTGTAAATCAGCGTGATGGCGACAATGACTGCAATCACTATCTCCGCCAAAAACCCTGAATTGTTATGCAACAAGCCATTTGGCATAACAGCAAGCGACTTGATGGCGCTTTTTCCTATCCCAACTTCCCAACCAACCAGATATACTATTCCGATTAACGAGCAAATTGATGCCACAACCCTGGTAGCATTTCCATATCGTTGCCCTAGGAAATCGTGCAGGCTGTTTATTCCTCTGAACTTCTTTGAATGGGGGATAAGGAGCAGAAAGCTCACCGACCACGCTGCTTGGATTAAAAGAGCCCAAGCACCAATAACGTAGCCCAGCCAAGCTGCATAAAACAACGCATTAATGCCAAAAGAAGATGATAATAGTAGATTTATTATCGATACCCTTCCCAGACCGCGCTTAGCAAGAAAAAAACCGTCTAACACACCAGATAATCTAGTAATCATAAAACACCTCTTTTTGTAGAGTTTAACAGCGGAACCCGTGCATTTATCATGTCACAATATATCAAGGAGAACCCGTTGTTTTTTAGAGTTTCCTTTATTCGAGTTTAAATGAACGCCTTAGGCTTGAAATAACTTGTTTTTGCTTAGCAAGTAAGGACTTAATAACTATACCACAATTTATTATATTTTTCAAGTATATATGCTTAGCGCTGACCATAAGCTGAAGAGTCTTAAGCCTAGCTTTTTGACCCCGGGTCGGTCAATCTTCGAACCAAAAAATGGCTGCTCAAAGCCATTTATTTAAAACTAGTCTATTTTTTGTCCCAATTGTTAAAAATATTCGAACCGATATTTCGGCTCTATAGAGCCTTAAAATAATTTAATTTCCAGATTCTTCCATATTGGCTCAGCACTCCGCTCAAGAACCCCAGGGCAGTTTTAAGCACAAAATGGAACAAAATGGTACACCCCTGGGGCATTTTGGACTGTACCATTTTTCAGTGATTTAAGCACAAAATGAGACAAATGAGACAGTTCAGGGCATTTGTTACTTGTCTTAAAAAGAAAAGGCCCGCCCCAAAACATTGTTCAAGGGCGGGTCGCTTGCTGTGTCAGATGAATCGCACAATCAGCCACAGCAGTAGGAGGTGCAAAGTATTGTCGGCAACGGTGTAAACGATGGCAGAGAAGGCAATGTCGAACTCACGATACTTCTCTTTGCTCTCATACGCCCCCTCCAGCGTTCGCCCTCCTATCATCTTTAGCCATGTCTCAGCCAGAGACCATCTGTCGATGAAGAAATGACTGGCAAAGACAAGGGCCAGGAACATCGGGTCGAACCTACAGGAAAAGAGCGCGACAGTCAGCATGTAGATGACGCAGTGTGCTAGGCAATAAGACCATCCTTTCGAGGTCTGCCGCCCCTTCCCCAGCGCCATCTGCTTTGTCTGAAACAGGTAGTCGGCCACAAAATGGCCAAGAACCATAGAAATGAACAGGTTCATGAGGGCACCTCCAACCTCTCGAAAAACTTCGACACCGTTTTTGTGATGTCATCGTCTGTTTCCAGCTCGGTCATTACAAGTCGTTCGCGTTCTGTGATCTGACGACTTTCCGACAGATCTGGGATAATGTCAAAGAAAGGCATCAGCTCCGGCGTTTGACGATCGAGGATACGTTGTCGCTGCTCACCTGGGTCAGAACAACTCATATGGAGCACCTTACCACCAACAAATCGGTAGATCTTTTTGTCCTCGGCGAGCCCATACGCAACCTCGACGAAGACATTGCGAGTACCACGAAGAGTGTCCAGGTTCCTTGCCAACAAGCTGAGCCACTGTTCGCCAATCAGCGCCGAAAGCTCTTTCGGACGCTCAATTGCGAGCTGAACTATGTTCTCTCCAACAAAATGCTCGGCTGCCATTGGGGCTAGGATATCCGAGTAGTTGTCGGTGTTGATCCATCGACTGCTTGAATCCTGACGGCAGATCTCTTCTAAGATCGTTGACTTGCCCGCTCCTGGTCTTCCGACAACGAGAAACAAGTTCTGGATGTTGAGAGCGTACTCCAGAAGTGCCGTCACGGTCATTGGACTAACGACCCTGGAGAGCTCGAGAAGATTAGGTTGTTCAGCCATTTCTCGAGCCCTACTGGCGGAAACGTTCATAAGATCTGGGTTCGAGATGAGATACAGAAAGTCATCTATCTCGAATTTTTCATGATTGTATTTCATTATCTCCGATTCGTACGCGTAGTCCTCTCCGCCTCGGATACCCCGAATCATCAGGAGTTCCGATCCGACTAGGCCTCTCTCCCTTGCTTGCCCAAAGCTGATGACGTCGACATTCTTCGGCAGTTTGTAGCTGTCCCAAAGTTGCATGCACTTGTCTTGAGTAAACCAGTAGGACTTCTCGTCCGAGTTGGAGCAAACGATTGTAAACCGTTCGAAGATCCGTGAAGCACGGGTGGCGATGTCTAAGTGACCATAAGTTGGTGGGCAGAATGACCCGGGGAAAACGGGATTAACCATCTCCATCACTCCTTTCAAGGTACATACGATAGTGTGTATATAATAGCTGTTTATAGATATTTCCTCTAAAGTATGACGAAACAACTAAAGATTACTTGTTATTTGTGCCTAAATATGATAAATTATTGTCGAAAGGTATCGACAACATGAACAAAATTTCAAAAAATCTAATAGCTCTTGGCTTCAATAAAAATGAAGTCGCTACCTATATTGCACTAACTGGGCTTGGTGAAGCAAAAGCTGCTGCTATTGCAAAACGAGCAGATCTAAGCAGAACCACTGTGATTAGTATTCTAGAGAGACTAGAAAAAGAGGGCTTGGTTAGCAGTAATAAATATAAGGGGTCGATTTCGTGGTGGATTGAATCACCTCATATTTTAAAAAATATTTATGAGAATAAGGTAAGCATAGCTGACAGCATGGTAGAAGAACTTTCTAGCCTGTACCGTGCAGATCATATTTTCCCGGGGACTAAAGTATATGATACAAAAGAAGGGATTAAAAACTTTACAGAACGACTACTAATCTCTTTGAAGAAGGGGTCTATTATCTATACCATCGATTCCCCTCGAGTGGGCAATTATCAGAAAACCTTTTCTGACGAATACAACACAGTTTTCCTTGGTCTAAAGAAGAAGAGGTCGATAGTTACCCGAACATTGGTCCCTTCCGGAACTTTTGCCACCATTAATAGGCACAAGCTCGCAGACCAGAACATAACCATTCGCGAATTACCCCCTAAAATAGAATTTGAATCTTCGGTATGGTTTACTTCTGATGTCGTTGTCTTTTTCTCAAGCAAACCGCCTTATTTGATTGCACTAAAGAATCTTGCGATATATGATGGTCTGAAAAGCATTTATGACTTTTTATGGCAGATTAGTGATCCTAAAAGTTAAATATGCAAGACCAAATCTATAGTAAAAAATACTTACATTCCCCTCAAATCGGCGGTACCATCGTCCTCGATGGCAATTGTCATGAGCGAGAGGATTGAGTCTAATGGAAAATATAGCAACAAAAACTGAATTAAAGCACTGCCTATACGTAAATCATCAGAATCTGACGAGCAACAAGCAATGTGGGGTTTTTATCAAAATTAGCAAGCCGATTTGGCTTGCTAATTTCTTATTAGTTCAAACCAGCTATTCTGGTTCTTATCTCTATGCCCTGTTGGTTAGTCATAATTGCTCGGCTAGTTTTAAGGCTTTCTCGTATAGTGGTTTAGCTAACTCTTTCGCTTTATCGGAAGTAATTCTTTCATACATCCACGCAATCTTGGGCTTCAAAGGTATCTCGGGGTGGTTTCTTGCTATTGATTCTACGTTTCTGCCACGAAAGAAACTTAGACTATCCGCATCTTTCAGTATATTTTGATCCTCGTCTCCACCTTCTTCATGTTTAGAGACTAAATGCCATACTCGTTTTACCAACTCTTCATCCGCATCATTTTTTCTTAAAAATTCTGAGATAATGTTTGCGGAGCTTTCTTGATGGTCTTTAAGATAGGGCTGTTTATTAAATTGATCTTCTGCAATGTGTCTTTTAACAAATCCACGGTCTATATCGTGAGAAAGCGCAGCGATTATAAGGGCAACATCCGCTTTGGGTTTTAACTCCTTCACACAATCCGCAGTTATTTGCAAATGTGTAGGAGTATTCCGGCCAGCAGGAAAGGATTCATTGATAAATTCACTAACTTTTTGTATTAATGCTTCATTCACTAGATTCTCCTAAATGTGCAGGGACGTCCTTATTGGTATAGACACTGCGGACACCTTTGGTGCTCAATTTGGCCTCACGGGCCGGGCAATCTTCTCCTCCCAAGGCGGATCGGCCTTGGGAGGAGAATTTTTGGAGCATATGTGCTTATGCGCTAGTGCTTAATATATTATAGCTAATATTGTGTAGAAAAGAAACGTCCCCAGTATCAAAAATCAATACTGGGGACAGCCCCGTGAACCTTTATTTAGTTTTCTACATAACCATCGTTAGCGGGATTAATCACGTCACCGTTACTTTGCTCGTCGGAAAGGAGCGCCGTGATCTTCCGGATTTCTGTCATCTCGATAATCTCTTGCATCTTCTCTGTAAACGCAACAGGCAGGCGAAGGATCACTTTATGACCCAGTAGATCCTGACCGTCGGTCAGCTCTTCCGGCATGTCCTTGAGAAGCTCTTCGTCGCCTCTTTTCATGTTGCACTTACCGTAACGGTAGTTTACGAACGTTTTACTGGACAGGTCGACTCGGAAGAAGCTCGCTATTCCGCTGTCTTCTGCTTTGTTATAGGCGCCGATCCATTCGTACTCGAACTTCGGATAATCGTCGCCGATCCTTCTTTGCAAATAGAGCTTGATACAGTTGAGCCGAAGCTCCCAGAGTCCTTCTTTAGACTCATAGCGAATCGATTTGAACTGATCGAGATCATACTGCTTGTTCCCTAGATCAGCCAAGAAGGTTAGAGACGTATAGTCTCCGTTGGGATGCTTAATGCTCAACCGTGGAATTTCACACCAAAAGTTGAATTCATAATCGCCGATTTTTGTGTCTACACCGATTTTGATTTTGCTCGACTTAAGGATCGCCTCCACCATGCCACGAAGGTCCTGCCAGACAATTTGTTGTCTTTCAAAACCAGGGCTGGCATCTTCTTCCAGCGCTTCTGTGCCAGGATCGTTTTTTGCCTCTGCTCTGACTTCGACAAAGTGCTGCTTTGCCTCTTCGGCTACTTCCTTGTCGTCAACCAAGGCATCGATATACTTATCGATTCTCCAGTGTAATAACGCTGCCATCATGGTCGGCATACCTTCCGTATAGTCATGGATCGCAAGAGTGAACATCATTACAACACCCGTGGCCACTCGCTCTTGGCCGGCGTGCTTTACTAGTAGTGGGTAGAACCTTTCGGCTAGACGCGAGTTGTCGTCTACAGCAAGAAGCCTTTTCTCCATTTCCTCGCGATTCGGTAACGTGATAACTTTGTCCTCTGTCATAACCCTAATACCTCCTATAAATAGTCTTGACTCTAAGTCGTTGGCTTTTCTTGAAGCAACGATAAGGCACAAAACTTATTGCCTTATCGTTGCTTCAAGCGCCACAGGAGCATTCAAATAATAGATAAATTAGGAGATAGTAGGTGTAAAGTTGAAAACTAATTTTGTGGATTCTAAAGGGGCATCGAGATAAAACAATCTTTGTTCTATTCGACACTTTATATTATCATATAAACGTATGTTTGTCAAGTTTCTGATGCTTAGCGCTGACCTTAAGCTGAAGAGTCTCAAGTCTAGATTTTTGACCCCGGATCGGGCAATATTCGAACCAAAAAAATGGCTCGTAAAAGCCATTCTTGAGAAATTGAGTTATTTATTTGTGCAAATTCTTAAAAAATTCGAACCGATATTTCGGCTCTACAGAGCCCTAAAAAAGACTAAAATCCAGATTCTTCCATATTGGCTCCCGGGGTCGGATTCGAACCGACGACCAATTGGTTAACAGCCAACTGCTCTACCACTGAGCTACCCGGGATTATATTAATTTTTCATCTAGCCATTTTCTGCCTTGACCAGACTTCAAAAAACGCTCTCTTTTTATTGCTTCTGTTCTTGTCTCATACACTTCGGTGTAAACGATCTCAAAGGGGCTATTTTCTTTAGCCCATTTATTACAATGCTTATTGTGCTCATTCAATCTTTGGATAGCATCTTTTGAAGTTTGACCAACATATCTCTTTCCATTTTTTTGGCTTTTTAAAACATAAACCGTAAACATAGTTACATTTTATCACAGCCCCAGCCATAGGCTGGTCCGCCTCTGGCGGAAACTGCATCTTCTACCACTGAGCTACCCGGGAATATTCGATTTTCAAACATCCTTTATTATACAGAAAATATGAATAATTTCAATACCAAAGGCATCCCGATTAATGTATTAAATGCCGCAAAATAAATTCCAAAAATGAAAAAAGCCCAGAACTATCAAAAAATTGATTAGTTCCGGGCCCGGACTTTTCTGCTAAATAACAATTGACTTGGGAATAAAATTGACAGCGATTTCAATCACTTTATTTGCCACAGCGTTAAGCCTTTCTTCTTCCTGCACAAGATCGTCTGGAGAATATTTTGCTTTTCTTGCCTGCTTAAGTCTGTACTCAATATACAGGCCCTTTAGCGCTGCAACTTCATCCACATTGTTGATCTGCAGATTACCGGCATGCATAGAGATTCTACCCCTCAGCATTAGCTCCAATTCTTTTACCTTGGACTTTAGAACATAAACATCATATTCGTTCAAGGACTCGAAAAGGTTTATTACATCTAGCATGCACAACTCCCTGGACTTCATTTACCTACCTCCCGTTAATGAATCCTGCTTTTTATCCGCGCCCTGCCTATCTTTTTGCGCCCGTTAATGATACTAAAACAAGTCTTTAGATCTGCATCCAATTTCCTGTTGAGGTCGTCGGCAAAAGCTTTAACATCATTCGCGTAACACCTTTCGATGTATCCTTTACGAATAATGCCCGATACAGCCTGCTCAAACCCTACTACTAAACGATACTCCTTTGCTTTTTGATTATTGATGCGGTAAATCTTTACGTAAAATTGCACCAGCTTTAGAAGCGCATCGGAATTCTTGTCTTCGCCATCTTCTAAAGCAAGCCTATACCTCCTTAACGCTCCAAATAAAAGCGTTGCTTTCTCTGCGCTTGTTTTTCTTCCCCTGCCGCTTAACATCTCAAATCCC
>LBVV01000026.1 GCA_000993275.1 candidate division CPR2 bacterium GW2011_GWC2_39_10
CCCTTAAATTCATGCGCGACATCACCCGCGGAGGATTGGCGACAATTCTTAACGAAGTTTCCAGCCATTACGGCGTAGGGATTGAAATTGAAGAGCAAAAAGTGCCCATCAAAAAAGAGGTGGCTTCTGTTTGCAATCTTCTAGGTTTTGATCCGCTTTATTTGGCTAACGAGGGTAAATTATTTGCCATTATTTCTCCAGAAGATAGAGAAAATTTGGAAAATCTAAATGCTGACTGTTTTAGTTCTCCACCCTCTTCGAGGAGTCGAACAATAAGTAACGAACTTATTATTCGAGCGGAGCGGCGCGGAGACGAGAAGTATAATACAGAACTGATAGTTATCGGAAGAGTGACAGGAGAGCATGAAAAGGTTGTTTTAAAAAACCAGCTTGGCGGCAAAAGAATCATCGATATTCCGGATGGGGAGATTTTACCGAGGATTTGTTAAGATTAGTGCTATAATAATTTAAGTATGTATGGATTTTTTGCAACATTTGGGCTAATAGCTTTGGCAGAACTGGGAGATAAAACTCAGCTCCTAGCGCTTCCTTTTGCCACTAAATAGGTTTAAAAGCTGGTTGAGACAGTAAACGGATATAACATAAATAATAAGGCTAAAAAGTAAGAAACCCCAGGAAACAACCGCCATCAAAATTGCAAAGACATGGTCTCCGCTGTGTTTTAACTAGTTTGATGGCGGTTCTGGGGCAACGTGATACGGTAAAGCATATTTGTCCGATCCTTTTTGCAGGGATTTTCTAGTTCGACTGAACTAGCCTGTCATTGACCTCATCTACAATGTGTAACTGGCCTAAGCATATACCTTTTCCTTGGTGTAACTGGCCTAAGCATATACCTTTTTTTTCTTGGCATGATTTCACCTCCCATAGCTGCCGATTTTTATACAACGTTTTGCAGTAAGAATAATTTTTTATGTATTGGCTTTTGCATTGGTGAATTTTGTGTATTCTTCTCGAGTGAATGCTTTAGCGATGTTTTTGGCACGTTAAGATACATGGTTCATTTATAATAACCATTTTATCGCATATTAAAGCCATTGTCAACTATCCGATTTTAAAAAATCATACTCAAGATAAGGGCGATAGCGGCTCTGCCCATTAATGTTGTTGCCAGCCAGCCGAAGAAATTCGAGAGTTTGCTGTTTGTAAATTGTCCCTTTTTTTATCGTTAGAGATAACCATGAGCATGATTTTAAAGTAATAGTAGTTTTGAACGCCAGCGAGTTTTATAGCAAGGAGCGATTGACAAAAACCAGGCTTTGAGCTTTACTGAATGTGTGATTTTATGGCGACTGTACCTTAGGAGGTGAATATTATGGAAGAAGCTGAGAACGGCAAGGCAGTATTATTGTTCGATTTATTCGGAGGTATTATAGCGAAAGCAATAAAAGAGTTTGGCACTAGAGTTCCGGTGTCTGAGGCTTTTTGGCACATATTTGGCTCTGCGCTTAAAGAAAAATAAAATATGGTGACGAGTATCCGCAGTTTTTTGACGACTTCACGTATGGGCGTGGACTCGGGTACTCCTATATTGAGCAGATGGCTAAGCTAAAAAGGCAGTTTTTTGGTACCGGAAAGTTTCATTCTTACATGGGAGATCCGTTTTATGACATCGCGCCACTCGCTATTGAATGTATGGATGAAATTGCAACAAGAGAGCTTTCGGAGTATAAGGAGATTATAGCCGAAATGGCGGCTATGTTTAATCAAGAAGCATGGTCTTGGCGAAAGGCATAATCAAACACGGAAGGATATTCGTAGATCAGACATGGCCGAGCAGCCGGGCACACAAAGCTGCTCGGCTTTTATTTTTTTTTAAGACAGGAAGAGGTTGTTCCATATGGAGATTTTGCCAAGAATTTGTTGAAGTCGTCTATATGCATAGATTATCAAAAAAGTGCTCGTCAGCCGGATTGACAGTTAGACTTTTTTGCCATAAATCTATCGCTTCATCCGCATTTATAACTTTTGGATCAAGCATAAGGGTATTTAATATTTTTTGGATTAATTAGCAAATCATAGTAAGATAATTAAGTGATATTGCAAGGAGCAAACAAGATAATGAAAATTACTTTAGCTATGGCGATATCGCTTAACGGATATATTGCCAGCGAGAATGGCGATGAAGATTTTTTGGCGCATGAGCATTGGAAATATTTTAGTGAGTTAGTCTGTAAATATGGATGCTTTATAGTCGGCAGAAAAACGTACGAAGCAGTCAAAAAGTGGACTGATGGTTATGGATTCGATGATTTTAAAGATGCAAAAAAGATTATAATTTCAAGAAAAAACGATGTAGCCGTTGCTGATGGCTATACTGTTGCCGGTTCGCCGGAAGAGGCAATTGATATTTTAAAGGAGAGTGGTTTTAATAAAGCGTTGGTTATCGGCGGTTCGGAAACCAATACAGTATTTGCAAAATCCGGTCTGATTGACGAAGTGATATTAACCATCGAACCCGTGTTAATTGGGAAAGGAATACCGCTTTTTAGTCCCGATGATTTTACTTTGGGGTTATCTCCAATTAAATTTGAGGAGCTATCCGAAAACATTATTCGTGTTCGGTATAAGGTGGTTAAATCTTACATATGTTAGGATTTTTTGCAACATTTGGGCTAATAGCGCTGGCAGAACTGGGGGATAAAACCCAGCTTCTAGCGCTTTCTTTTGCCACAAAATATAAACATGATATTGCAGTCTTTGGCGGCCGCGCTGGGCGAAAAGATTGGAAGCCTAATTCCCGAAAATTATTTGCAGCTAGGGGTGGGAATTCTGTTTATTTCTTTTGGTATCTGGTCTTTTAGAAAAGACGAAAACGAAGAAAAGGCAAAAGACATAAAAGAAAAAAGCGCTTTTAAAATTGTCTTAACTATTGCTTTATTATTCTTCTTAGCGGAGTTGGGGGACAAAACCCAGCTTGCCACTTTTTCTTTGGCAGCCAAATATAATTCCTTCTGGCAAGTCTTTGCCGGTTCGGCTTTAGGACTCTTGGCGGCAGATATTATAGCCATCTTGGCAGGCGTGTATTTAGGTAAAAAACTACCTCGCAGAAAAATTAGATACATTTCTGCAGGAGCATTTATTTTATTCGGAGCAATTATTCTTGGGAAGGTTTTTCTAATTCCTCTGTCTTTTCTTCTTTGATCTTAGCTTTTTTTCCTTTAATCTTTCTGTAGCCAAAATATCCGCCAACGCTGACGCCAACTATAACAGCACTAAGAATAACCCAAAAGATCGGGTTTAAGGTTAGGGGTGGGGCATCATCTTCCTCAATAACACCTGGAGCGTTAGTTGTTTTTTCTCCGGCTACGGCAAACTCTAGAGCTTCACTTTTTTCGGAAGTAAGATTAGTCTTTGGATCGGTAACGGCTATTTGCAACTTATGATCTCCCTCTCCAATATTTTTTGTAAGCTCAAAAAGGATCGGAATGAAAATACAAATGAACTATGCCTTCCGGAATAGTCTTGCCGCTAAAGATTTTTTGCTCTTCTTTTTTAAATTCTATTCTTTCTTTATTTTCTTTTATCTTTTCGATTGCATGCTCGACGTTGCCTACTTGAAGCTTTTCTATGACCGGAATAGCTGGCAGAGTTCTTGGTGTCTCGATAGGGGTAGGCATTGAAATTGGCGTATTTTTCTTA
Source organism: candidate division CPR2 bacterium GW2011_GWC2_39_10 (assembly GCA_000993275.1). Taxonomy (GTDB): domain Bacteria; phylum Patescibacteriota; class CPR2; order CPR2; family CPR2; genus GWC2-39-10. Next base: position 3,664 of record LBVV01000026.1, read on the forward strand.
GGAGTAGTGGTTGTTGATCCAGAATTAGGGCTTAAGAAAGTCAGGGGCTCCGCTTGATAATACTCGTAATAAAATTCTGGTACATCGCCAGGATCTAATCCATTAAAATAGACAACTTTGACTGGTCCAGGAACTGTAGATGTAAGAAAAACTGACTCAAAGGTTATATCTACCTTATAAGCAAGGCCATCATCGCTCCAATTGCACAGTTGATTTGGCTCTGGATCATGAGCATCTACTTTTACTGGATAAACAAGGTTTTTGTTTAGATTTGCCCCTGGGGTTTTAACTTTAATATTAAACGGTTCATATTTAAATTGTTCTAGCCATGAAGGAGCATTAGTTTTGCAACCCATTCCACTAAACAATTTATATGTTAATTTGATACTATCCTTGCCATCAGCACTAGCAGTTGTTTTGTCCGCGTAAAGTCCAAATGGTGAACTATTGCTAATGTTCATATCAGCTGAAATAGCGTGAGGAAATATTAGCGCTAGCATTAAAACTAGAGGCATTATTTTTAACAATTTTTTATTCATATCTTTTTTCCTTTTGTGACAAGTTTTTGTTTTTAACTTTTAATATATATAAATTATAATAACATAAGCGCTAAAACACCATACTCAAAACCAACGCTATAGCAGCCCCGCCCATAAGGAGGGTTGCCAGCCAGCCAAAGAAATTCGAGAGCTTGCTGTTTGTAAATTGTCCCATTATTTTTTTATCGTTAGAGATAACCATAATAGTAAACAATAAAATTGGGGCGATAAGGCCGTTGACGACGGCGGCATAAATTAGGGCTTTAAATGGGCTAATTCCGATGTAATTTATAGCTAGGCCAATTACTGTGGCCAAAATAATAATGCCGTAAAAACCGCGAGCCTCCTTAAACTTGCGGTATAATCCTTCGTTCCAATCAAAAGTCTCGGAAACGGCATAGGCAACCGAACCTGCAAGTATGGGAATGGAAAGAAAGCCGGTGGCAATAATGCCGGTAGCAAAAAGAAGATAGGCGTTGTCTCCAGCCAAGGGACGCAAGGCCATGGCTGCATCCTGGGCGGTTTCGATATTATTAATGCCGTTATTAAATAAAACCGAGGCGGTGGTAACAATGATAAAAAAGAAAACCAGATTAGCAAGTCCCATGCCGGCAAATACATCTTCGCGCATATCAGCTAATTCTTCTAGCTCAACTTTTTTGGAGCGTTTTGTGTCCAAATGTTTTTCGATATGTTCCTCTACTTCTTCGGAAGTCTGCCAGAAGAAAAGATAAGGAGTAATAGTGGTTCCCATAACGGCCACCATGGCCATCAAGAACTCTTTGTTCATCTGTATGCTGGGGATCAGAGTATGTTTAAGGATAGTGCCCCAGTCGGGTTGTGCAATTATTCCGGTAGCAATGTAGGCGCCTAAAGAGATAACTAGGAATTTAAGAATCCTAGAGTAGGTGCGATAATTAACAAAAAGTACTAAGAGTAGAACAATAGCAGTATAGGCGATTAGGATGAAGGTAAAGTTTATGGTGGGTATGAGGAGCCTAGTTGAAGATGCCATTGCACCAAGATTGGCGCCAATATTTATTATGTTTGCGAAAAGAAGCAGAACGGAGACAAAAATGACCAGCTTTTTCCCATAATGTTTTTTAACGGTTCCGGCCAAGCCCTCGTCTGTAACCAAGCCAATACGGGCGCAGATTTCCTGGACGGCGACCATTAAGGGGAGAAGATATAGGGAGAGCCATAGCTGCTGGTAACCGAATTTGGCTCCAACGTAAGAGTAGGTAGCAATGCCCGAAGCATCATCATCGGAGGCGCCGGTAATAAGGCCGGGACCCAGTTTTTTAAAGAAAATTTTAAAACTAAATTTTGCCGGCCTATTTAAAAATTTAACTCCGTCGGCAATAAGCTGGGGAGTTTTTTCTATTTCTTCGACCACAATTTTGGTATCCTTGGCAATTTCTTTAGCCACAATTTCCGTGTCTTTTAATATTTCTTGGCCGACTGCCTTCGGTACCGCCTCAATTCCTTCTATAATTTTCTTTTCTTTTTCTTCCATATCTATAAATGTAATGTAAAAAAAACTTTTAGCAAATGCTTTTTTATATTTTTCCAATTTTTACTATAAAAAAAGCAAATTCTTTTTCAGCTTCTTATCATAAAAAGGTTAGTTAATTCCAGTTGAATATAATTATGAGCGATATGCAAACACCATGGCACAGAATTATGATAAAAAGCAAAAAGAAGGGAGAATATATTGAATTTAGAGAAAGAATAGAAATTAATTCTGCTAAGGCCAACAATTTAAAAAAGAGAAAAAAGGGGAAATATGAAATCTTATGAATATGAAGAGCAGTTTAGGCTGAAGAAAAGGAAAGTAAAATTACCGGAGGTTTCGTTAATAATAATTGATTCCGGAATAGGCAGGATATTTGATTTTAAGGATGATAATTTGAATTATAAAAAAGAGATAATCAGCAGTTTTCCCGGCAGGGTTAAAAGAGGCGGTTGGTCGCAAATGAAAATAGAGAGACATATTAAAGATCATCTTTTTTGGCATTTTAAAAAAATTAAAAAAGAAATGCAGAAAGATAGAAGGGTAAAGAAGTGGCTTATTTTGGGTCCGGATATTGTGATTAAATTATTTTTTAGAAAACTTCCCCAAAATTTGCAGCAAATAACAAAAATCAAAAATATTAATCCCAAGAATCAAAATTCAGAAACACTTAAGGCGGCTATGGCAGAAGCGATGTGGGGAGAATAGATAATAGCAATGTCAAATAAATTCTCAATTCTCAATTTACAATTTTCAATCAATTATCAATGTTTCAATTAATCAAATTGAAAATTGGCCATTTGAAAATTCAATGAAAATTGATAATTAGAAATTGAAAATTAGTTGCAAATTAGGGCAATTAGAAATTTTCAGTCATGTTATTTTGCCGACTCAATTAAATAACTACTTTTCTTTTCCCGCTTTCTTTGTTTTAATTAGCTTATGTACGGCTATTTATTTATCTTTTTGAAAGTTGCCTTTACTTTTATAGGCGGGTTTTTTACCTTGAATCATAAGAAGAGATTAAATATTCTTATGGCCCTATCCGCCGGAATGCTGGTGGGAGTTTCCATATTAGACCTAATTCCGGAAAGCTTGCATCTTGGCGCAAATATAAATCAAAACTACATAACGCTTTCTATCGTCATTGGGTTTTTGATTTTCTATATCTTGGAGCACGCTATGGTTGTGCATTCGTGCGGAGAAGGTGATTGCGATGCCCATGTGCATAACCATCTAGGCTCATTCGGAGCATTTGGGCTGTCTGTGCACGGCTTTCTGGATGGCATGGCTATCGGGGTGGGTTTTGAAATAAGCCAGGCGGTTGGTTTTTTAATAGCCATCCCAATTATTGTTCATAGTTTAGTTGATGGCTTAAATACCGTAGTCATTCTTTTAAAAGATGAGAAGACCAGAGCAGAATGCGTTAATTGGATTGTTGTTCAATCTATTGCTCCGATCCTTGGTTTTTTTGCTTCCGCTTACATTACGCTCACCGAAACCAGCTTAGCGCTGGTCCTCGCTTTCTTCGCCGGTCTGTTTTTGTATATCGGCGGCAGCGATTTATTACCGGAAGCTCATAAAGAAAAAAGCACCCGAGGCGCCATGTTTGCTACAATAATTGGTTTTATAATTATCTTTATTTTAGTCGAGCTTCTGCCCTCTCATTAAGAATTTTCGTTACTCTGTTTGCTACTTCTAAAGGTGTGAAGTCGGCTTTTACAATATAGTCGGTAGCGTGAAGGTTCTTAATTTTTCGGGCTACGGTCTCCGAACCCAAATTTGTAAGCATGACCACCAATATATCCTTTGTTTCGGGATTGTTTCGGAGTATTTCTAAAACTTCAAGGCCGTCAATTTTAGGCATCATAATGTCGAGCAAAACCAAATCCGGCTTGAATTCCCTGATTGCCTTAAGGGTTTTTTCGCCGTCTTCGGCAATTTCGGTTAGAAATCCTTCTATATCAAACTTTCGCTTGTACATGTCTACAAGCTGAATATCGTCTTCAGCAATTAATATTCGGTGCTTTCTTCCTTCTTCGTTTTCCATATTTAGAAATTTCCTATAGGCTAAGCTTATTATCTTTATTTTTTTGTGTCAAGGTCGTTTAATATTTCGGTTACTTTTTCGACAACCTCTTTCGGGGTAAGGTCGGACTTTCTGATATAGCCTTCAACTGTGTTATGCACTCTTTCCTTAACGCTATCCAAATCCAAATTGGTCATAACGATGACAGCGGCATCCTTTGTCTCGGGCGTATTTCTAATAATATCTAAAACATCCTGGCCGCCAATTCCGGGCATCATGATGTCGAGTAAAATTAAGTTCGGTATTAAGGTCATCAGTTTTTCTAGCGCTAGCTGGCCGTTATTTGCCACCTCAACTTCAAAGCCTTCCAAAACAAATTTTTGCCGGTACATTTCGGCAAGACCAAAATCGTCTTCAACTATAAGAATTTTTTTCAAAGTTTTAAGTTCCTTGGTTAGTTAATACCTCTGAGATAGTCTAGCAGTAAAACGGGTTTTTGTAAAAGGGAGAGTTTGGAATAATTCAAAGTGCAAAGTGCGAAGTTCAAAATTACAGTTCAAAATTCAAAATTTTTCTTGCTAATTGACTAAGGTCAACGATTTTATCAACAAATATCTTTGGTGGAAATCTTTACTTATAATTGGGTAATTTTGCCCATTCAACGTCAATTTCGCCTTTAAATTTTCTCTCGACCATGTATAACTCGTCTATTATCCCGTCAATCAGGTCATATTTTTTGGCTTCTTCAAAGGTGACCCAAGCGTAGTCTTGCATGTCTTGGTCCAATTTGATCTCGCCGTCGGCTAAATCAGCAACAAACGATAAAACAAGTGATCCATAGCCTTCGTTGGTAACCCTGGCCAAGGAAGTTAAATACCAAATATTTTTTATTTTTAAATTTGATTCCTCCAACACTTCTCTTCTTAATGCTTTCTCAATTACGTTGTACCAGTAATCTTTGGTTTCCTTGGGTAGGGTGGTAAAATCATCGGTTGATAATTTGCCGCCCGGCACCGTCCATCGGCCGGGAAACGTTTTTTCTTTATCCGATCGCTTGAGTATTAAATATAGAGGTTTTTTATTTTTGGAGTAGGGATCCTTTAAAATAATAGCGGTTGCGAGAACGTTAAAAAGTTTTTGGCTCATTTTAAACCTTTCTTGATAGATATTTTTTTATCTCCTTTGGTTTGACATTCATTGTTGTAAATGTGAGGAAATAAGGACTTTCATTATTTTGTCTTTTCTTTAATCTCATTAGTTAAATCTTTTGTGAATTCTTCAATCGTTTTAGATCCTAAGTCGCCTTTGCTATATGCTCTAACGGCTACCTTATTTTCCTCAACTTCTTTGTCGCCAACTACTAGCATATAAGGGATTTTCTGCATTTCGGCCTCGCGGATTTTTTTGCCAATGGATTCCGTTCTATCATCAACTTCGGTCCTAATTTCTCCCAAAGCTTCTTTTATTTTTTCGGCATATTGATTATGCCGGTCTGCGATAGGTAAAATTTTAACTTGAACGGGGGAAAGCCAAGTTGGAAAAGCGCCGGCAAAATGTTCTAAAAGAAGAACTAAAAATCTTTCGTATGAACCGAGTATAGCTCGATGAACCATAACAGGCGTAGCTTCTTGGCCATTTTCGTCGGTATAAGTTAATCCATATCGTTTAGGGGTTGCAAAATCAAGCTGAATTGTAGGGATTGCAAATTCTTTTCCTGAGACGGCTTTAAACTGAAAATCAAGCTTTGGGCCATAAAGAGCAGCTTCACCTTCACATCGTACCCCATTTAACTTTAATTCATCCGATACTTCCTGCAAGATTCTTTCCGACTTCTCCCAATCCTTTTGCTCACCGATATATTTTTCAGGATGTTCGGGGTCTCTTAACGAGATAGAGACCCAGAATTTTTCCATCATGCCAAGAGAGGAATAAAATTCTTTAATAATCTTAACGAGTCCTTTTATTTCATTTTTTACTTGATCAAGTCGGCAAAATGTGTGTCCATCTTCTACTGTTATTGCATATACTCTATTAAGGCCACCGATCTCCCCCGGTTTTTCTGCTCTGTACATTTTATCGGATTCCATATAGCGAATTGGTAAGTCGCGGTATGATCGTGGCTTTGAAGCGTAAAGTTGAGTCTGATGAGGACAAATAACTGGACGAAGAACGTGTTGTTGTTTGTACTTTGAGGTTACATAGAAGAGCTCGTCTTCAAACTTCTGTTTGTGTCCCGAAATCTCGTAAAGATCAATTTTGGCCAAAGCCGGAGTGGAGACTTTCTGAAATCCGTATTCCCGACAAATTTTTTCAACCTGCTTTTTTAGTTCTTCTATTATGATAGTACCTTTTGGGGTAAACAAAGGAAGTCCCGGACCAACAAGTTCGGAAAAAACAAACAAATCCAGTTCTTTGCCAAGTTTGCGGTGGTCTCTTTTTTTGGCTTCTTCCTGCATTTTTATATAATCATCCAGTTCCTTTTGGGTGGAAAAAGCTAGACCGTAAACCCTTTGCAGCATAATATTTTCTTCGCTGCCCTTCCAGTAAGCACCGGCGATAGATGTAAGCTTGAATGGAGGCAAATCTTTGGTTGATTCCACGTGAGGGCCGGCGCATAGATCCTCAAAATCGCCGGCTTTATAGAAAGTGACGGTAGTTTCTCCTTTGTTTTGCAAGTCGTTTATTAGTTCTTGTTTGTAGGGCTCGTTTTCTAATTTTTTCAAAGACTCGTCAGCCGGCATTTCATATCGCTCGAACTTTGCATTGCCGGCAATTAATTTTTTCATATTCGACGTGATGGTTTTTAAGTCCTCAGGGATAAGAGAACGGGGAAGCTCAAAATCGTAGTAAAAACCATTATCAATTGCCGGACCCATGCCCAGTTTGGCATCCGGAAACATTTTTTTTACGGCAGCGGCTAAAATGTGGGCAAGTGAATGGCGCATAATTTCTAATTCGTTTGATTTATCTGTCATAAAACCTCCTTTAAGTTAGTAATAAACAAGTAATAATAAGCAATAAACAGATTGATTACTTTTTAGTCACTATAGGAATTTGTTAATTGTTCTTTGTTTTTTTGATAAAAAAATACCCAATGCTCTAATGTTAGCATTGGGATCCGGCAACTGCCGGACGGTTCCACCCAATTTCCCTAATCTTTACTCGTCATTCCGGACTTGATCCGGAATCTCATGGGATCCTGAAACAAGTTCAGGATGACATCTAAAATCAGGACATCTCTTTTGGACCTTTTCGCCGGTACCGGAGCGAAGAACCGAAAGTTGGTGAGTCTTCCGTAATCTTTTATTATACTAAAGGTATTCTATCAAAAGATTGTAATAAAATAAATAGACTATTTTACCGGACTTACGCAAACCTACCACACCTTCCAAACCATCCCAAGCGTCTAAAATCCCTTTTTCTCCTGTCAGCGTATCTACAAATACGCTTCCAGTAGAGAAAAGAGATTTTATCTCACTTGGTTTTGGCTTAGATAGATGCGTTATTTTGCGTAAGTTCAGTTTAAAATTTTTTTGATATGCCTGTTTAGCAGCCAGAACCTTATTGCTATGTAGATAATCAGAGCGGGAAGAATAAAAAACAGAAAAATAAAAAGACCCAAATATACCAGTAGCAAAACTGCAAAAAACATTATGGATGCAAGAATAAGATCGAATATATTATAAGTTCTAGTTTTGTATGATCTAGGCATTATTTCCCTCCTTTTAAAAAGTCGTTTAATTTGGTGGCGGCATTTCTTCGCATACTGATTTTATTTTTCTCGGCTAAACTCATTTCGGCCATGGTTTTTTTATATCCCTTCGGTTCAAAAATTGTATCCCAGCCAAAATTTGTTTTTCCTCTAGGTTTGACAACGTTCCCTTTCAGGCTTCCCTCAAAACAACTTATTTTCCCAGTATGATCCGCGTGTCCAATTACGGTTTTCGCCGTTACTCCAAAATTATTAAAACTTTTGGCAATTTCATATATCCCTTTGTTTCCAATAGTTTCTAGCATCCATTTTATTAAGGGGCCGGGAAAACCGTTTAGCCCGTCTAAGTATAATGATGTATCCTCAATAATAAACTCGCCGCCTTTTTTCTTTATAGCTTCTCTAAGTTTATGTTCAATGATAATTTGCGGATCTAGCGACTGAATTTCGTCAAGGTCAATTTCTAACATCGTAAGACCTGGAATTATTTCTTTAAGTTCTCTGAATTTATTTTTATTTCCGGTTATAAAGTAAAGCATAAGCTAATTTTAGCCGAATTTGCATTAAAAGGCAATTGAAGGTAAAATGGGGCTTCTAAGATAGAATCTTGAAAATTGAAGGAGAGTAAGAAATATGGCCGATAACGTTGCTATTACAGGCAGAAGCTTGGATTTTAGAGAGAATCGAATTATAAAAGGAGGAAAGTTAAATGGAGATTTGGCTTGATGATCTTAGGATCACTGACACAATTGAAACTGCGACCTCAGTATTCACTCAAAAACAGGTGATAAATTTTGCGATTTCCGGAGGAGATGAGAACCGTTTGCATCTCGACATTGATTATGCAAAAAACCGCCCTCCTTTTAGGAAAAGAATTGTACACGGGGAGCTAATAGCGACCAGAATGTCAGCTTTAGGGGCAGAAAGAATTGGCTATGGGCCTATCTTACTTCAAACAAGTACTAAGACGTTATTTCGGGCGCCTGTATGCGTTGGAGAAATTTTTACTTGCCATTACGAAGTAACCGAGATCAAAAATTGTAACAATAAATACGGCACAGTTTGTTTTGCTACAAAGTTATTTTTCGTTGAGAGTAAAAAAATAATAGCATACGGAGAAAGGGAATTAATAATGTTATGGAAGCCCTTTTAAGTGAGGTGCTATTTGTTACAAAAAGCCGGTTAGGGCAAGCGCCAACCGGCTTTTAAATATGATAATGTTGTAATTCATTCATTGTTAAAAAGTGCCATTGATAAAAAGTTGTAATATATTCCGTCGTGCCATACTTCATCTTTCATTTTCCCCTCTACTTCAAATCCAACTGATTTATAAAGTTTTATCGCAAAAATATTATTTTCAATAACGCCCAAATTAATCTTATGGAGATTTAATTTTTTAAAGGCATAATCGATTAACCATAGCAGAGCAATTTTGCCATAACCTTTTCCTCGATATTCATCTTCCCCTATAGCTAAAAAAATATCTGCATTTTTGTTTGCTATATTGATATTTGATAATCCCATCCAGCCGATAGGCTTGTCATTGTCATAAATTGTAAAAAACTTCTTGCCTTTAACCTTTTTGTAATCGTCAAACCACTTCTCTTGTTTTTTTAAAGTGGTGCATTGTCCAATTGTATCCCCAATATATTTATTCACAGTCGGATCATTCAGCCATTTTACACGGTATTTTATATCATCTCTTGTTTGAGGTTTTATTTTTATCATAGTAAATTTCGATTTGGGTGGTTTTTAAAATATTTGGTGGGCCCGATCCGACTCGAACGGACGACCTCTACGATGTCAACGTAGCGCTCTAACCAGCTGAGCTACGGGCCCGCGAAAGAATATTGAATTATGAATTAAGAATTTTGAATAAAATAAAAAATTGAATAATTTATAAATTGATTAATAATTCAAAATTCATAATTAGCTTTAATAATATACCAAAATTGTATTCAAAAGTAAATGATTCGAAGCTAAAAACAAAAACTCCATGTTGTCATCCCGGGCATAATGCTTAAAAAGTGTTGCTAAAAAGGGCTATTTTAGCTTCATTTTTATTAAAAAAGTTGAAATACTTTAACTTATGAATAAA
>LBVV01000027.1 GCA_000993275.1 candidate division CPR2 bacterium GW2011_GWC2_39_10
GATTGGTTTGCCTAAAGAATATTTCAGTGACCAAGTGAACGCTCAAGTATCCGCTACCGTCAAAACGGCTGTTAAACAATTAGAAAAATTAGGTGCCACGGTCAAAGAAATTTCACTGCCTTTAACCCAGTTTGCGGTCCCTACCTATTATGTAATTGTTAAATATGTTTTAATTGCAGGGGTAGTTTTAGGAATTGTATTTCTTACGTTCATGTATTTCGAAAAGAAAAACAAAAAGTAAAAGTAAATGACTAATTACTAATTGATCTAATTGAGGAGTGTCATTTGTCGGAATTTGTGCATCTACATGTCCACAGTCATTACTCGCTTTTAGACGGTCTCGCCAAAATACCGGATATCGTTGATCGGGCGCAGGAACTTGGAATGCAGTCCGTTGCCCTAACCGATCATGGTGTAATGTACGGTATGATTGAATTTTATAAAACGGCCAAGAAAAAAGGCATAAAACCGATTCTTGGATGCGAAGTTTATGTGGCGCCCAGAAAAATGGAAGACAAAACCCCAAGAATTGACAACAGCCCCTTTCATTTGGTGCTCCTTGCCAAAAACTTCGAAGGTTATCAGAATCTGCTTAAACTTGTAACCGCCGCTCATTTAGAAGGGTACTACTACAAGCCTAGAGTTGATAAGGCAATCTTAAAGAAACACTCAAACGGACTTATTGCCTTAAGCGCTTGTCTTGCCGGTGAAATTCCCAGAATGTTAAATAACGGCGACTATGAGAAATCAAAAAAAATTGTTAAAGAATATACGGATATGTTCGGCAAAGAAAATTTCTTTTTAGAGATGCAAGATCATCCGGCCTTGCCAGAGCAAGTAAGCACCAACAAAGGACTTAAAAAACTTTCTAAGGATTTGGGCGTAGGTTTGGTAGTAACGAATGATTCCCATTACATAAGAGCAAGCCAAAAAGATGCTCACGAAGCTTTGCTTTGTGTTCAGACCGGTAAACTTTTAACCGATACTGACAGAATGTCTATGGCCATGATTGACGCTTCCATGCGTTCTTTTGAAGACTTGTATCCGACATTTAAGGATACTCCCGAGGCTTTTGAAAACACTTTAAAAATTGCCGAAATGTGCAATGTCGAATTGGATCTTGGCGGCATGATTTTGCCGCATTTTGAGGTTCCAAAAAACGAAACTAACAATACTTATCTTCAAAAATTGGTAGATAGAGGACTAAAACAAAAATATTCCAACATAACTCCTGAAATTGAAGATCGGGTTAAATATGAAATGGGCGTTATTAAAAAAATGGAATATGACGACTATTTTTTAATTGTTTCAGATTATGTCAGCTGGGCAAAGAATCAGGGTATTGTGGTGGGGCCGGGCAGAGGTTCTGCGGCCGGAAGTATTGTGGCCTATGCTTTGGATGTTACGGAAATTGATCCGTTAAAATACAATCTGCTGTTTGAACGTTTCTTAAACCCCGACAGAATATCTATGCCGGATATAGATATGGATTTTGCTGACGACAGAAGGTCGGAAGTTATACAATATGTTACCGATAAATACGGCAAGGATAAAGTGGCTCAAATTGCAACCTTTGGCACGATGGCGGCAAGAAATGCCGTTCGAGATACCGGAAGGGTAATGGGAGTGGCATACTCAGAGGTTGATAAAATCGCCAAACTAATTGAGCCGCAAATTCCGCTTTCAGAATCCGTTAAAATAGTGCCGGAGTTAAGGGAAATTTATTCCAACGATCCGCAAGTAAAAAAACTTATCGATTTAGCTTCTAACCTTGAGGGTGTTTGCCGTCATTCTTCAACCCACGCCGCCGGCGTGGTAATTTCCAGGGATCCCCTAGTCAATTATTGTCCGCTTCAAAAAGCGACTAAAGGTGATATTTCGGTAAATACACAATATTCAATGGGTCCAATTGAGGATCTGGGTCTTTTAAAAATGGACTTTTTGGGCCTTTCAAACCTAACAATCATCAAAAACACTTTAAGGATTATTAGAAAAGTTTATGATACCGAAATTGTTTTATCCGGAATTCCCTTGGATGATAAAAATACGTATGCTTTGCTCTCGAAGGGGGAAACTACCGGAGTGTTTCAGCTTGAATCTGCCGGTATGAAAAGATATCTGAAGAAATTAAAGCCAAGTGTTTTTGAGGATGTAATAGCAATGGTAGCCCTTTATCGGCCGGGTCCAATGCAGTTTATAGACGATTTTATAGACCGGAAGCATGGAAAAAAAGAAATAGTTTACGATCATCCTTTAACCAAAAATGCCTTAGATAACACCTATGGAGTAATTGTTTATCAGGAACAAGTCATGCAGGTTTCCAAAGATATGGCCGGTTTTACCGGCGGTCAGGCGGATACTTTAAGAAAAGCTATGGGTAAAAAAATTGCCGAACTCATGAAAAAAATGAGAACAGAGTTTATTGATGGAGCGGTAGGAAAGGGCGTTAATAAAAAAATTGCGTCTAAAATTTTTGATGACTTCGAAAAGTTTTCTCAGTATGGTTTTGTTAAAGCTCATGCGTCTTGTTACGCTTTAATTGCTTATCAGACCGCTTATTTAAAAGCCCATTATCCGGCCGCTTTTATGGCCGCCTTAATGACCTCAAATTATAACGATCAGGACAAAATTGCTATGGAAATAGAGGAATGCCGCCGGATGAAAATAGAAGTTTTGCCGCCGGACGTTAACGAGTCTTTTTCCGAATTCGGCGTGGTTAAAGAAACCGGCAAAATAAGATTTGGCATGAAAGCCATTAAAAATATTGGCGAGGGAATTATTGAAGCGGTTTTAGATGCAAGGAGTGAGGGCGGCAAGTTTAAAGGGATCGAAGATTTTGCTACTAGGGTAGTGGCCAGTCAGCTTAACAAAAAAGTTTTAGAATCTTTTGCCAAATGCGGAGCTTTTGATAGTTTAGGGATAGAAAGGGGGCAGGTTTTAGAAAATTTCGACAAAATTTCTACTTTTGCCCAAAGAATTCAAAATTCTTCCAGTAACGGGCAGATGGATTTATTTGGTTCTTCCGGTATTCAGACCATTAAGCTGGATCTTCCCCCCACCCAAATTAATGTTACTCAGCGCCAGGCATTATCATGGGAAAAAGAGCTTTTAAGCGTCTATATTTCCCGCCATCCAATTGATGAGTATGATAAATTTATCGATTCTTCATTTACCAGAATCGGTGAGCTGGGTGAAAAAATAAATGAACAAGTTAAGGTTGCCGGTGTTATAACTGCCGTTCAAAAAATCTTAACCAGAAACGGTCAAAATATGCTTTTTGTTAAACTGGAGGATAGAACCGGATCTGTTGAGATTTTGGTTTTTCCTAAGGTTTATTTGGAAACTGTCGATATGTGGAAGGACGATAAAGTAGCTGTTGTTGAGGGAAAAGTAAGTGCTAAGGATGATGCATTAAAGGTTTTAGCCGATAAAGTCTCAGCCGTTGAAGAGATTCTGCTTAAAACTGACTTTTTGCCCGAGGAGGGCGAAATGATGGAAATTCATATTCCGGAGGATACAAATGCTATGATTCTTGCCAAAACCAGGGAGATTTTGCTTTCCTCGAGCGGAGTAATGCCGGTTATTCTAAATCTTAAAAAAGACGGGAAAAATACTAAGATTAAACTGCCTTTCGGTGTTAACGATACAACGCATCTGCGGAATAATTTGGAAGGCATTTTGGGTAAAGGAGTAATAAAAATTAAAGAAATTTAGTGATATTTATCACAAATTTTGGGTTTTTTAAATAAAGCACCTTGACGAAAGACGTTTTTTATAGTAGAATATTGCCAATTTACCATCAAGTAGTTGGTATCTTAAAAAGCTTCAAAAGGGATTTGCCAAGAAACCCTTTTAGATAATTAAAAAGGAGGTATCAACCGGTCATGAAATATCTAACCGAAGTTGAAGCCGTTTTTCCGCAGTTATCTGAAGATGCCCGTCATCATGTATTAAAAATTGATAGAGATATTGCCATAGATATAGAACGAGTGGAAAAAAGTGGGCAAAATCTGCTTACTAAATTTGCAAATAAGCTTATTCTTTGCCGTCTTTTTCTTGGAAGTGAAGATTACGAGAAGTATGATGAAGAATACGAAGAAATTTACGACGTTGTACTAGGCAGCAAAGACGAGCGTGCCTGCACTTATGAAGGTATGGTTGCAAAAACCATAATCAGAAAAGTGCAAGAATCGGGCTTGGTTCCCGAGATTTTCCATACGGCTTCTGCCGTATAAAGCGCTCCCCGCACGAGCAAATTGGACCAACCTTGAAGCCGATACCCCTTTCGTTTTAAGGTTTGGTCCTTTTTTTATTCCTGTTTACTTCGTCATTCCGGGTATTCCTTTAAAAAATGCAATCAAGTGCCTGCCTAACCAGGGATCTGGAATTCACTCCCTTCCTGTCATTCCCGACTCGATCGGGAATCCAGTATTAAAAGACTTTATCTTTTGCTACTTTTTGGAACATTTCTTTTCCACTTTTGGCAGCAAAAGTAGAGCAAAACTGCCGACCTGTCTCGACTGGCGTCTCGCCAAGGCGGACACGCTACAAAATCTTACTTAGCACATAAGGCTCGTTCACTCATGAAAAACCTACACGGCTTTTCGTTTTCAACTCAAAGTCGCCTATATCGGGTAGACGGTTTTCCATGATGTTCATTTCGCCATCCGACCTCGGCTTCGCCGAAGGCGAGACGGGAGTGCATCTCGATTTTTTCGCTACAGTCGGTTTAAGAAAATTTAGTAAAGTTGTTCTTTCTCGGCCTCCGCAGTCATAGAGGGGCGGTAGCGAAATGACTATCTCAAAAAACGTGCTCCCCGCCTAAGGGGCGCATCTTGAGCGAATAGCGAAAGAGCGGTGAGTTTTTTATGAAGGAGTGTAGCGTTAGTGCCGACACTATGATGAGGACAGCCGAAAGTTTTTGGTCCTTTTCCAAAAAAGGACAAGAAAGAAATTTCTTTTTCCATAGATTCTGGGTCTCTGGCTGGGCGATTCTGAGCGCTGTATTTTTTTATTTACTAAACCCCCTTTTTCGTTTAGAATTATGGGCATGAAATCAGAAATTTTAAGGCAAAAATTTATCAATTATTTTGAAAACAGGTCTCATGCCTATATAGGAAGTTATCCTTTGGTACCGCAAGACGACCCATCTGTTTTATTTACTACGGCCGGAATGCATCCGCTGGTTCCTTATTTAATGGGCGAAAAACATCCGTTAGGCAAAAGACTTGTTGATGTTCAGAAATGTCTTCGAACCGGCGATATTGATGAGGTGGGCGATATTCAGCACCTAACTTTTTTGGAGATGCTTGGTTATTGGTCTTTGGGCGATTATTTTAAAAAAGAATCAATTAGATATACCTTTGGTTTTTATACGGAAATCTTAAGTTTTTCAAAAGATGATATTTTCGTTACGGTTTTTGCCGGAGACGAAGATGCTCCGGCAGACGAAGAGTCTTATAATACTTGGAAAAATGAAATTGGAATTCCTGAAGAGCGGATATATAAGTATGACAAGAAAGAAAACTGGTGGGGGCCGGTTTCCGATACAGGGCCCTGCGGGCCTTGTACAGAAATGTTTATTGATACGGGAATTGAAGCCTGCGGCCCGGCTTGCGGCCCGGCTTGCAATTGCGACAAGTTTGTGGAAATTGGCAATAATGTTTTTATGGAATATTTTAAGAACAAAAATGGCCAGTTTGAAAAGTTAGAGCAAAAAAATGTGGATGTTGGGCTGGGTTTTGAGAGGCTAGTCATGTTTTCCGAAGGGTGTAATACTGTTTTTGAAACGGATCTTTTTGCGGGAATTATGAATAAAATTATTACGCTGGCTAAAAAAGAAGACGTAAAATCATGCAGAATTATTGCTGACCACATAAGGGCTGCCACCTTTGCTTTAGCCGAAGAAGTGGAGCCAACAAACATAGACAGGGGCTATGTAGTAAGACGTCTAATAAGAAGGGCTGTTAGGTACGGAAAACAGATCGGAATTGAGGGAGCTTTCACTTTTAAAGTGGCAAAAGAGGTAGTTGAGAAAATGGGATCCATTTATCCCGAATTAAGGGAAAATGAACAATTTATTTATTCAGAGCTTAAAAAAGAGGAAGAAAAATTTGAAAAAACTTTAGAAAAAGGAATGAAAGAGTTTCTGAATATTAATGACGCGGAAATATCTGGCAAAGTCGCTTTTAATCTTTTTCAAACATATGGTTTCCCTTTAGAAATGACCGAAGAGCTGGCCTCGGAAAAAGGTTTAAAGGTGGATAGAAGTGGTTTTGAAGAGGAATTTAAAAAACATCAGGACTTATCTCGCAAAGGTGCCGAACTGAAGTTTAAGGGTGGTTTGGGTGATGAGTCCGATATGGCTGTTAAGTATCATACGGCAACTCACTTACTTCATGAAGCTTTAAGAAAAGTTTTAGGAAACCATGTTTATCAAAGAGGGTCAAATATTACTGCCGAGCGGTTGCGGTTCGATTTTGCCCATCCGGACAAAATGACCGAGGAAGAGTTAAAAAAAGTTGAAGATATCGTAAACGAACAAATAAACTTGGGGCTTTTGGTTTTTGAAGCCATCACCACGGTCGAGGAAGCAAAAGGGGACGGTGCAATAGGACTTTTCGAAGCTAAATATGGCGAAAAAGTTAAGGTATATTCCATTGGTGGGCCGCTAGATTCCGAAGATGCTTTCTCAAAAGAAATTTGCGGTGGTCCTCATATCAAAAACACTAGCGAACTTGGAGTTTTCAGGATAAAAAAAGAAGAAAGCTCATCATCCGGCATCAGAAGAATAAAAGCGGTTTTAGAAACAAAATAAAAAACTAGAAAAGAAATTGGGCTTGAATTAGTTTGCCAGGATATTGCCAAAAAGGGTTAGACCCTCTTCGAAGAGGGTCTAACCCTTTTTAAAGGAATGTAAGTAAAAGGGCTTGCGGGATAAGGGTTGGTTGGCTACAATATAATAGAGTTAGTTAGATTTAAAGAGTGTGCAAAGGATAAATGAGTAAAGAACCGCTGCTAAAAAAGATAGTAGAGGGCATAAAGACAATCTGGTTAATATCCGGCACTATTTTAAATTTAAGAGATTTAAAACAAAAAACAACAAACAAAAATACCTCAAGGGATGTCATTCCGGGCTTGAACCGGAATCCAGAATCCCTCGTTTCACCCGTAAAAACTGGATTCCAAATCAAGTTTGGAATGACAAGAAAAGGTTCTAAATTCAAAATTCCAAACTCTATATTCTCTTTTCTCCGTAATTCCAAATCCAAAATTCCCATTCAAAATTCCAAATTCCATACTCTAAATTCTGGATTTCAAGCAGGATTCCTTAAATCCGCTACTTACGGATTTAACCTCACTCGGCTTTTTATTATGGAAATTCGATACTATTTGCATATTCGGTTTAGAAAGATACACGATAATCAGTTTGCCAAGAAGAAGACTTACTACACTTATTATTCCAGGCCTTATGCCAGAAGCATAAACAAGGCTTCGGTTTATGCTTTTTGTATATCCTTTGTAGCTTTTATGGCGTTGCAATTTATCTCCCCTTTTAACTTTTCCGGCAAGCCGAGGATGGCGGAGGCGGGGAGTAATACCGTTCAGTGGACGACAAAGGGGGATTTCGAAAATAATGCTGGGACTACTAATGATGGAAATACGGTAATAAGCCAGCTAGATACAAGTATTTCGGGTGGTAATGTCAAGGTCGCCCAGGGTCCTTCGTTGGATATTGGTAATGGCAATGACTGTGACGTTATTATTGCTTCTGGTTTTTCTCCAACAATTGAGCAAATTTACGAAAATGCTACGGTAAATGGAGTGACTTTATCAAATTGTGCTGATTCTGGCAAAAACGGCAGCAATAAGGGATTGAATTACGGCAATACCTATTTGACAGCGGCTGATAAAGTGCCAAATTTTTATTCTTTGTTAATTCAGGGAACTTTAACTACAACAGGGCCATCCGGGGCTACACAAGGGGTAAAAATTGATTTTAAAGTTAAGACTTTAATGACGATTGAAAATGGCGGAATGATTGATGCAAATGGCAAGGGATATGAGGGAGCCAATAATACCCACATGAATGGATACGGATATGGAACTGGCTTTGGCGTTGCGGGGTCGTGCTGGTATGGTCATAACGGTGGTAACGGTGGCGGTGCTGGATATGGCGGTGCCGGCGGTGCCGGCGGCGGTACTTATGGCGGTGCCGGCGGCGGTACTTATGGCGGTGATTACCCAAATAACGTATATTCTGGCTCAGGAGGTGGAGCTGGTATGAATAATTGTCAAACTGGCTTTCTTGGTAACGGCGGTAACGGCGGCGGTATTATCAAATTTCAAGCAAATCAGCTTGAGAATAAATGTCTATTGACCAAATTTGCCGGAGGGGTATACTGAAAAACAGTTATCGGAAATACCAAATATTTTTTTATCTTTTTTTATGAATCCTGAAATAAAACCGCAAAATTCATCCAGTAACCATAAGGGGCTCGAAATGTATTTTTCGCCGGAAATCGCTGAAAAATTCGCTGAACTTGAGCAGAATGAAAAAAATTTTAAAGTCGCTCGTATTGTCGACGCCATACTGGTTCAAGAAACTGCCGATATAAAAGTCCCGATTTATTCTGCGGAGTTAGGGGGCGGCGCGCACCCTGATAGATATGACGGATTTTTCAGCAAATTGTTAAGCGAGCATGGACACATGGATTGGGTTGATATTTCGCCTCTTATGCTTGAATTGGCAAAAAAATACATTTCAAACGAAAAATATGAAAATAGAAAAGATGCCATCACTTTCATTAAAAGCGATATTTTAGGCTATCTGCGCGGCCTTGAAAATGAAAAACTTAACATTGCCGTCATGAAATATACCATCGATCATATTAATGATCTTGACGCGCTGTTTGAGGCGCTCTCTGCAAAATTGGCGCAAGGTGGAAAGCTCATCGCCACAATCGGAAGTACGAGTCCGGAATTAAGAAGTTATTCAACTAATGCCCGTTTTTTGTATAATGGCGAACAATTCCCCGATAACGAAACCCGCACGCTAAAGGATGGTGATAATTTTACAGCCAAGTTTTTCAAAGTATCAGGCGATCCGGACGGCGGCTATCTTGAAGGCGCTGAAACTCTGAAATATTTTCATTCAACCGAGAAAATAAAACAACTTGCCGGATCTTTCGGTTTTGATTTTTTTCTCGGAGATTGGAAGGATTTTGTTGCGCAAGAGAATCAAAAGAATGAAACAATGGATCAAGATGTCTTGGTGCTGACAAAAAGTAAAAGAATCCGCGATCACGGGCCGAAATAACGGGTAAGTTTGATTTATTTTAAAATGTCGTATATAAAACGATCGTCACATATACGACATAGTGTCACTTGATTTAAGTTATTGTTGTATAAATTCGGTTTTGAGTGCGTATTGACAGAGTGGTTTATATTCGTTATACTCAAAATTGAGTATAATCATACTCAAAATTGAGTATATGCTGAATTTCATCACTAAATCTAAAATCAGGCAAAAAATTCTT
>LBVV01000028.1 GCA_000993275.1 candidate division CPR2 bacterium GW2011_GWC2_39_10
TAAGTTAAAGTATTTCAACTTTTTTAATAAAAATGAAGCTAAAATAGCCCTTTTTAGCAACACTTTTTAAGCATTATGCCCATTCCGGACATTCCTTTAAAAAATACAATCGAGTGCTTGGCTGCTCGCAACTGATCGAAGGCGGGAACCTCCATATTGTCATCCTGAACTTGATTCAGGATCTATAAAAATCTTTTAGATTTTTGTTCTTTTTGGAAAGAACCAAAACTTTCGGCCTGTCTCGCTTTGCTCACCAAGGCGGACTATCCTCGCCAAAATGTCGTCACTTGCACTCATTCATTCTCAAAAAAATTGCCGTTCCTCTGGAGCGCCCTCACGCCATTCTTCGAATGTCTCCGGCAGGAATTGTTTCCTGTTTACTGATTTCTGTTTACTGTTAAAATATACTCATGGCGAAATCATCTTCTGTTTTTATGTGCTCAAATTGCGGGGCTCCTTATGCTCGTTGGCAGGGGAAATGTAACGAATGCGATTCATGGAATACCCTCGAAGAGCAAAAGGAAATTATTTCCGGCAAAAGAGGTTCGGGAACAGTAAGAGAACCTTTGCTTTTAAAGTCTTTAAATAGAGATAATTTTTTACGAATCAAAACCGGCAGTGAAGAAACGGACAGAGTTTTGGGCGGCGGCATTGTGCCGGGATCTTTAATTTTAATTGGCGGCGATCCGGGAATTGGAAAATCCACTTTAGTCTTACAAACGGCGTCTAACTTAAGTAAGAGCGGCAAAAAAATTCTTTATGTTTCAGGCGAGGAATCACCGAGTCAAATTAAAATTCGGTCAGATCGCTTAAAGGCAAATGAAGAAAATATTTATGTTTTAGGTGAAACGGAAATAAACGACATTTTAAAGACAACTTTTGATTTTAAGCCGGACATTTTAATTATTGATTCTATTCAAACGGTTTATGCTTCGGAATTATCGTCAGCGCCCGGAAATGTTTCCCAAATAAGTTATATCACCGGAAAGATTTTGGAATTTTGTAAGAAAACTAATATCGCTTGTATTATTATTGGCCACGTTACCAAAGAAGGGGCAATTGCCGGACCGCGTGTTTTAGAGCATTTAGTTGACGTTGTTTTATACTTAGAGGGGGACAGATATGGTCATTTTAGGGTATTAAGGGGAGTTAAAAACCGTTTTGGTTCTACTAACGAATCAGGAATTTTTGAAATGGTGGAACTTGGTTTGGTTGAAGTTAAAAATCCGTCACTGGCATTGCTTTCCGAGCGCAGTTTCTCGGCCGGTTCTATTGTTTTTCCGGCTATGGAGGGAACGCGGCCAATGCTGGTTGAGATTCAGGCCTTAACGTCTATTACGCCTTTTGGTTATCCCGCTAGAAAAACGTCCGGTTTTGATGCCAACCGGCTGCAGCTTTTATCAACAGTTTTAACAAAAAGAAGCGCTATTAATCTTTCAAACCAGGATGTTTATGTAAATATCATCGGCGGACTTAATTTAAAAGAACCGGCTTTGGATTTGCCCATAATTTTAAGCATTGCTTCATCTTTTAAAAGTACAATGGTTGATAAAAACACGGTTGCATTGGGAGAAATAGGCTTGTCCGGAGAGATTAGAAGTGTTAATAATATAGATAAGAGATTAAAAGAAGCGGAAAAACTAGGCTTTAAAAAAGCCATTATCGGAGGAAATCCAAAAATTACCGGCATTAAATTGCAAATTGAAAGTCCGAAAACAATTGCCGAAGCGCTGAAAATTGCGTTTTAGGTATTAAACTGGACTTACGCAAACCTGCCACATCTCCCAAACCAACCCAAGCGGCTAAAATCCCTTTTTCTCCTGTCAGCGTATCTACGGATATGCTTCCAGTAGAGAAAAGAGATTTTATCTCACTTGGTTCCGGCTTGGATAGAGTAAATATAAAAATAACTCGTACCTTTGAAATTTGAAAAGAGGGGCCTATGAATTTATTTAATGGACTTATCTTGATTGTTATTTCAATCATTATTGGAGGGCTGACGATCCTTTTCGTAAAACGGCTTGTCAAATTATCTTCAAAGACAGTTTTTATCGGGCTGGCTGGTGTTATAATCGGCCTCATTATTGGCGCCTTACTGTCATTTCCTTTATCTAGAATTCCCGGTTACTACGGTGATTGGTTGCCGATAATTATTCTGGTTATTGCCGTTTTTGCTTCGGTTTTTTTGATGCTTCACGAAAAAAACGTCATTATCGAATCCCTTTCTTTTATCGGTCATGCTGTAAGTTTGGTTAAACCATCTGCTCACTTGGCAACTTCTAATGAAATATTGGTTGATACTTCTGTTCTAATTGACGGCCGGTTCATAGATATTGTTAAATCCGGCTTTATTCATGGCAAGGTAGTGGTTCCCAAGTTTGTTTTGGAGGAATTGCAGTTAATTGCCGACAAAGGTGATAAACTAAAAAGAGAACGGGGCAGAAAAGGTTTGGAAACACTGGATACGTTAAAGAACAAATTTAAAATTAAAGTCGAAGTCACTGAAGAAAATGTAGAAAACTTAAAAAATGTTGATGCCAAGTTAGTTGATATTGCCAAAAAGAGAGGGGCATCAATTATGACAATTGATTATAATTTAAACAAAGTGGCCAAAATCCACGGTGTTAAAGTTTTAAATATTAATGAACTTTCTAATGCCGTGCGTCCGGTTTTTATCCCCGGCGATGAAATTAAAATAAAACTGGTGCAGGGAGGGAAAGAAAAAGGGCAAGGAGTCGGGTATTTGTCTGATGGCACAATGATTGTGGTTGAAGGCGGTGACAAGATGATTGGTAAAGAAGTAGACGCCGAAGTAACAAGGACTTTTCAAACAATTGCCGGCAAGATGATTTTTGCCCAACCGATTAACGGCAAAGAACAAATAACAAGAAACAATAAACAGAAAAATAAATAAATTAGTTAAATCCTAAATCCAAAATGCTAAATACTAAACAATATCAAAAATCAAATATTCAAAACTCAAATAAGTTTTATTCCCTCTCTCTTGAGGAGAGGGTTAGGGTGAGGGGTGTTTTTGGTCATTCGGATTTATAATTTGTTTAGATATTAGAAATTAGGATTTAGAAATTTGAGACAATAATGTTAAAAAAAAGGAAAAGCATGCTGAAAACTGAAGAGCTTAAAACCAATATATCCCTTGCTCCTTATACTTACATAAAAATCGGCGGCCCGGCCAAATATTTTTATGTTGCAAATTCGTCTGATGATATAAGTGAGGCGGTAAGTTTTGCCCTAAGTAATAATTTAAATTATTTAATTTTGGGCTTGGGAGGAAATGTTTTGTTTCCGGATGAAGGTTTTGACGGCTTGGTTATCCTAAACAGGGCATCTTCGTGGCAAATAAACGAAGAGGAAAAAAATGCGGTTGCACAGTCCGGCGTCATTTTAAAACCTTTTATTACCGATCTTGCCATTAAAGGCTTTGCTGGCCTTGAATTTTTTGCAAATATTCCCGGGTCTGTGGGCGGAGCGGTGGCCGGTAATGCGGGAGCTTACGGTCATTCTATTTCCGAAGAAATTAGTTGGGTAAAATTTATCGATCCTGAGGGTGAAATTATTACCGAAAACAGGGATTTTTTCGAGTTTGAATATCGGTCAAGCCGGATAAAAAAAGGATATCGGGCAGTTATTTTGGAAGTTTGCTTTGATATTTATCATAAAAACAGTGAGGAATTACTAAAGCAAATAGAAGAAGATGAAGCTTTAAGAAAAGGAAAGCATCCGGAATATCCGTCTTGCGGCAGCTTCTTTAAAAATATTTCAAGGGAAATAACGGCCGGAAAATTAATTGAAGATGCGGGCTTAAAAGGCTTCAAAGTTGGCGACGCTATGGTTTCCGACAAGCATGCTAATTTTATTGTTAACACTGGTAACGCTACAGCAAAAGATGTTAAAACGCTAGCCGACCACATAGTTAATGTGGTAAAAGAAAAAACGGGTTATGATTTGGAGAGAGAAGTGGTTATTATTAAAAATAAGCAATAAGCAATAAGCAATAAGCAATAAGCAATAAGCAATAAGCAATAAGCAATAAGCAGTTTCTTTCTTTTATTTAAGCTGGAAAATTTTTGCTAAATCTTTATAATTTATCTAATGAAATTAGAACAAAATTTTTTTGCCCGAAATACTATAGAGGTTGCCAGAGATTTGCTTGGAAAAACTTTAGTAGTTAATGACGACGGCAAAGTTAAAAAGGGAATAATTGTTGAGACGGAAGGCTATATGGGATCGGATGATTTAGCTTGTCACGGACGATTTGGTAAGACCGAGAGAAGTAAGGTTTTGTTCTCGGAGTCCGGAACTGTTTACGTCTATTTAATTTACGGCATGTATTATATGCTTAATTTCGTTACCGAAAAAAAAGATTATCCCTCGGCTGTTTTAGTTAGGGCAATTGAGCCTTTGGATGAGAAGTCCAGTTTAAAAGATTTGAGGAAATTAGGAAGCGGACCAGGTTGCTTAACTCGGTGGCTTGGGGTTACCAAAAGGCATAACGGTTTATCGATAAATAGCGAAATAATTATCGAGGATAATGGCTTAAATGATTTTGAAATCGTCCAAACCACAAGAGTGGGAGTTGAATATGCCGGTGAGTATGCAAAGAAGCCCTGGCGGTTTTATATAAAAGATAACGAGTTTGTGAGTAGGAAATAATAAAATCAGAAGATTTATTATAATTATCAATTAACAATTTGCAATTTTCAATCAATTATCAATGACTCAATTTTCAAACAAATATTTGAAAATTCAATGAAAATTGATAATTAAAAATTGAAAATTTTTCTAGAAACTGAATTCGTTGCTCTTTACATTATCCGGCATGCCTATTGCATAAACAGAACTGTAGATGCCGGTATTATTGAAACTAACGGTGGCTTCTTTTCCAGACATGTCAATATGTCCGCTAATAGCTTTTACTGATCCGCCCGGTTTTATGCCATAGAAAACGACATAAATAACTTTATCGCTGTTTGTGGTTGCGGTAAGTTGATTCGTGGAGTCTGAATATGTAACGTCCAGTGTAACGTCATAGGCGCTAACCGAAACAGAAACTTTTTCTGAAGTTGCAGAATATAATACCTTGTCCCAAACCTTTGCCTGTACCGTGTGTTTTCCTTCGGTGGCTGAAACGTGGGCTATATAAGTGCTGCCTCCAATAGAGCTTGCCGCAAATTCCTTGTTATCAACATAAACGATTATTTTTGACACGCCTCGTGGTGCAGCCACGGTAACTTTGACGTCAAAGTTTTCGGAGACCGGCTTGTTGTTATACATTTCTTCCAGACTTATGCCGGGCAAATTAGTGCCATCGTGAATGTCGCATTTTTCGGTTGGTACAAATGAGGCTCCGGAAGACAGCCCTCTTGACGATGCCCAAGCAGCAATAGGACCGTTCCACCTCGAAAATGCGGCATCGGTTGACGGTATTTCGGCTGTAACCCTAGATATTCTAACTTCCTCAATGGCATCTAGCGGGCAGTTGTCGGTAGCTAATTTATGGCTTATCTTATCAATTTTAAAGGAAGACGTAGTGCCGCCGGCTTCATTAATTTTGTACCATGAAGGGAATAAGTCTTTTACCAAACTAGACCCGGCAGCCGGCTTTTTACCGGTAACACCATCCAATTCCAAGTATTGGATTCCCTTGGGTTTCTCCTTTGACCAGCCCTTATTATCGGCAAACTTTTTCATAAATGCGTTCCAAATAGGGGCGGCGGCCATGGAACCGCTGGCATTATGGCTCATTTCCCTGTTGTCATTATTTCCAACCCAAACCACAGTGGTTAAATCTCGGCTGTAACCGGCAGTCCAAGCGTCTCGCCAAGCGTTAGTGGTTCCGGTCTTGGCGGCCACTTTTTTCCCGGGAATATAAAGGTCATTGTATTGACCAAAAGCAAATGCACGGGCATTGTTATCCGATAAGACGTCATTTAGCATGTAAGCAATTTCCGGATTTAAAACCTGCTTGCCTTTTTCGGGCTTAACTTCGTCAATCATTTTTCCTTTGGAATCGGTTATTCTTGTAAACCAATTAATGTCATGTCTTTCACCCATGTTAGCGAACGTGCTATAGGCAGAGGCAAGTTCTATGGGCTTAACCTCGCCGGAACCCAAGGCCATTGTTAGGCCGTAATTTTCTTCCGGCGGAATTACCCGACCGTTATCGTCTTTTACTGTTGGACCAACTTGAGACACTCCTAAATCCTTGGCGGTGTCGGTAAATTCTTTCATGCCGCCAATATAAAGAGTTTTTACAGCCGGAATATTTAAAGATCCGGCCAAAGCTTTTCGCATAGTTACATTTCCACGAGTATACCCGTCATAATTTGATGGTTTGTAGCCGCCGCCAAAATCAGTTGATAGATCATATAGGACTGATCCTGGTCCCCAATTTTTCTTCCAGGCATTGGCATAAACAAGCGGTTTTATTGATGATCCCGGCTGCCTTAGGGACGTGGTGATGTTTACATAGCCATCATTGCTTTCGTCTCTAAAGTCTAAAGAACCCACCATGGCCACAATATTTCCGTTTGTCGGGTTTAAAGAGATTAGTGCCGCATTGGATGCCCCGGCTCCTTTAATTTTCTTTATTAAGCCGAATTGGTCAGTTTTTGGGTCAAGTAAACTTAAGGCGTAATCTTCTTTATCCGGCTCAATGGTGGTATAAACTCTAAGCCCGCCTTGGGTGGCCATTTGTTCTCCATATTTTTCTACTAATTTTTCTTTTACGTAAACAGCAAAATGAGGGTATTTGATATCTCCATAGCCATCTATGCCCGATCTGTTTACCAATAGTTTTCTAATGTCGATTTTTTTAGCGGCCAAGGCTTCTTCTTTTGTTACTTTGCCTTGATCGGCCATAATGTCTAAAATCGTGTTTTTTCGTTCTAAAAGATGGTTGTAATTTTGACCGTAAGGAGAGAAATATGTTGGTGCTTGCGGAAGGGCGGCAAGCATGGAAAACCTGGCCAAATTTTCCGGTGTTTTTTCTTTTAGTTCCACAGCCTTTTTATCAAAATAATACTTTGTTGCCGCTTCAACACCGTAAGCATTAGAGCCATAGGGAATTTCGTTTAAATACATTTTGAGGATTTCGTCTTTACTGTATTTCTGTTCAATTTCTATCGCTAAAATAAGTTCCTTAACTTTTCTGGTATAAGTTTTTTCGGGAGAAAGAATGGCATTTTTTATAAGCTGCTGGGTGATGGTACTGCCGCCCTGGGCTTTTTTCTTGGTAAGGACGTTTATAAATAATGCCTTGACGGTACGCTTAACGTTAAATCCGCCGTGGTGATAAAAGTCCTTATCTTCTACGGCCACCGTTGCATCTTTTAAGTATTGAGGCATGTCGGCAAAGTCAATTAATGTTCTGTTTTTATCGCCGTGGATTTCCCAAATGGGATCGCCGTTTGAGGCATAAATGATAGTTGACTGGGCAATTAGACGGTCATTTACTTTATCCGGTGAAGGAAGATCTTTTGCTACCCAACCGAACAATGCTAATACTAATGCAAAAAAAGCGCCTGCTATTACCGCATAGGTAACCAAGGCATCTTTAGAAAAGAATATTTTTTTTATATTTTTCCAGGAAAAACGCTTTTTCAACTTATTGATTTTGCGCTTCCGTTTTTTAGCCATGTAAATTTACTCCTTATAATGGTTGAATTATACCACAATTTAGCTATAATATGAAGACAATAATGACCAAGAGGAGCGCCAATATGGAGATACAAGAGTTATTAACTCGAGGGATTGAAGAAATTTACACCAAGAAAGAGCTAGAAAATTGGCTAAAAAGTGGCAAAAAGTTAAAGATTTATGTTGGGGCAGATCCTTCTGGGCCGATGTTGCATTTAGGCCACGCTATTATTTTTAGGAAATTGCGGGATTTTCAAAAACAGGGCCATAAAATTATTTTTTTAATTGGTGATTTTACGGGAACGATTGGTGATCCGACAGACAGCCAGACAACCCATGACAAGGGAGCAAGTTTTGGGAAGCGCTAAAACTTATAAAGATCAAGCCTCTAAATTCATAGATTTTGATAGTAAAAATGCGGCAGAAATTCGTTACAATAGCGAATGGTTGGATAAAATGACATTTAAAGAAGTAATTGAACTGGCGGCCAATTTTACAGTCCAGCAGATGTTAGAAAGAGATATGTTTGAAAGAAGAATAGCCGAAGAAAAACCCATTCATCTTCACGAATTCTTATATCCTTTAATGCAGGGTTATGATGCTGTGGCTTTGGAGGCGGATGTTCAGATTGGCGGTACTGACCAAACCTTTAATATGCTAGCTGGCCGTCAACTAAACAGACAATTGAAGAACAAAACTATGGTGGTTATAACTACCCCGCTTTTAGAAGGTACGGACGGTCGAAAAATGTCTAAGAGCTACAATAACTACATTGGTGTCAGCGATGAACCATTTGATATGTTCGGCAAAGTTATGTCTATGAAAGACGAGCTTATTATCACTTATCTAATACTTGCTACGGATCTCCCAGCAGATCAAATAAGGAAATACGAAAAAGACCTAGAACAAGGCGCAAACCCCAGGGATATTAAAGCAAAACTTGCTCATCAAATCGTGAAAGAAATGCATAATGAAGACGAAGCTAAAAAAGCAGCGGAGGAATTTGACAAGGTATTTAAAGAAAAAGGCAAGCCAACCGATATTCCGGAATTTAAAATTGAAGGCAAGCGAAAGTTAGTTGATGTTTTGGTTGAAGCCGGTGTTGTGAACTCTAAGAATGAAGTTAGACGATTAATTGTTCAAGGTGGAGTTAAGGTGGATGACAAGGTTGTAGAAGATATCGATCTTGAAATAGAACCCAAGGGTCAGGTTGTTCAAGTTGGGAAGAGAAGATTTTTAAAATTAATATAAGAAGTTATTTAAAAGAATGTAGTCATGAATTTACGAACTTCAGTTGAAGAATTGGGCGGGATAGGAAAAACCTACGCCAAAAAATTACAGAATTTAGGGATTGAAAAGGTAGAAGATTTTATATTTTACTTTCCAAGGAGATACGAAGATTATTCCAATATAGCAAATATTGTGAATGCAAAACCGGGTGAAGCAGTAACACTAAAGGGGAGTGTTTGGCAAATAGTAAATAGAAAAGCCAGAAACCGCCGAATGATTATAACCGAGGCCGTTATAAGCGATGGCACCGGTACTATGAAAATAACCTGGTTCAACCAGCCCTTTTTAAAAACCTCTATCAAGGTTGGTAATGAAATTGTTGTTGCCGGAAAAGTGGAATTAAATTTTAATCAGATTCAGATGACAAGCCCCTCTTGGGAAAAATTTTCCGATGACTTAAAACACTCCGGCCGCATTGTACCGGTTTATCCGGAAACCGAAGGGGTAACTTCTAAGTGGCTTAGATATCAGATAAAACCGCTTTTAAAATTGGTTTATAACATAAAGGATTATCTGCCGGAGAATGTAAAAGAGAAATACGAACTTGCTGATTTGCCGAATGCTCTAAGAGCAATTCATTTTCCTAATAATAGGCTGGATTTATTGGAGGCAAAAAAAAGGTTGGGCTTCGACGAACTATTTCCTATTTTGCTTTACGGCGTTAAGCAA
The DNA here is from genome assembly GCA_000993275.1 of candidate division CPR2 bacterium GW2011_GWC2_39_10. Taxonomy (GTDB): domain Bacteria; phylum Patescibacteriota; class CPR2; order CPR2; family CPR2; genus GWC2-39-10. The sequence continues at coordinate 9,619 of LBVV01000028.1, forward strand.
AAAAATGGCATGACAAAAGAAAAAGCACACCCTATAAATTTTGATGAAACAGTGGCCAAAGAGTTTGTTGACAGTCTGCCGTTTGCACTTACAAATGCTCAGAAAAAAGTTTCTTGGGAAATTGTTAAGGATATTAAAAAAGACTATCCGGCAAATCGTTTGGTGCAGGGAGATGTTGGTTCCGGCAAAACAATTGTAGCGGCATTTGCCATGTATCTAGCGGCAGAAGATGGTTTGCAGGCAATTTTAATGGCGCCGACCGAAATTTTAGCGAAGCAGCATTTTGCGAGTCTTTGCAAGGTTTTTAAGCCTTTCAATATTAGCGTGGGGCTTTTAACAGGGAAAGAAGCACAAATTAGTAAACAGTTAACAGTTAACAGTAAACAGGATAGAAAAAAAAATGGTCATCCTGAACTTGTTTCAGGATCCCATGGGATTCCGGGTCAAGCCCGGAATGACAATATGCGTGAAAAAATTAAAAAACAAGAATTTTTAGAACAAGTAAAGAGTGGAGAAGTTGATATTTTGGTTGGGACGCATTCATTAATTTCGTCTGCTGTTCAATTTAAAAATCTTTCTTTGGCTATTGTTGACGAACAGCATAGGTTTGGCGTGGATCAGCGTCAGGCGTTAAGAAAAGCTTCTTTTCGTTATCCTGAACTTGATTCAGAGCCTGTCCTGGACTTGATTCAGGAATCCTGTCTTGAAACTGGAGAGATTCTGAACCAAGTTCAGAATGAAGATAGCACCAGTGCGCTCCCTCATTTTATAAGCATGACGGCAACTCCTATTCCAAGGTCCTTGCAGCTAACAATTTTTGGCGATTTAGATGTTTCGGTAATTGACGAGTTGCCACCGGGAAGGCAGAAAATAGCTACCAAAATTGTTGAGGCTAAAGATAGGCAATTGGCTTACGAGTTTATAGAAAAACAATTATTATCCGGCAGGCAATGCTTCGTAATTTGTCCTTTAATTGAAGAGTCGGAAAAGATGGACTTAAAAGCTGCAACCGAAGAGTATAAAAATTTGTCAGAAAATATTTTCCCAAAATTCAAGGTTGGTTTGCTGCATGGCAAAATGAAGACGGCGGAAAAGGAACAGATTATGAACGATTTTTCGTCCGGTAATTTAAATATATTGGTTTCAACCTCGGTTATTGAAGTTGGCGTGGATGTGCCAAATGCTGCTGTTATGATAATAGAAGGAGCAGAACGTTTTGGTCTCGCCCAGCTACATCAATTTAGGGGCAGGGTGGGCAGGGGAGCGGATAAAAGTTATTGTTTCTTGTTTACCAATTCTAACTTAAGCTTAGATACGGCAACTTCGAAAAGGCTAAAAATGCTTGAGCAAAGCCAGGATGGATTTAAGCTTGCTGAAGCCGATTTTGAAATTAGGGGACCGGGCGAATTTTTGGGAAAACGTCAGCATGGATGGTCAGATTTTAAGATAGCCCGCTTTACGGATTTGAAATTTATTGGTAAAGTAAGGGAGGCGGCCGAGTGGTATTTAAGTTTAGACCCCGAAATTAAAGAGTCGCCAAAACTAAAAGAAAGGGTAGAAAAAATTAATTATGCAAGAGAATGAAGATCATTTAACAACAATAATTGTGGCATTAGTAATTGTACTGTTTTTTATCACCGGATATATTTTTACAAAAGAAAATAACAAACCAAATATCGAAATTCTAAATGCCGTTGAAAGCTCGATGTAAAAGATTTGATTGCAACTGCTCACAATCGTCATTGCGAACGATCCGGCAGCCGCCGGAGAGTGCAGCAATCTTGTTTCAAGCAAAGGAGATTGCTTCGTTTCACTCGCAAAGACGCAGGGTTGTGAGCAGTTACATTTGATTTGATTGATTTTTTTGTGTTTTTAGGTTAAAATAGCATAGTTACCAGCTTCTATTTTGCCAAAAGCCATTAGCGAAATGCTAGAGTAATTTATGAAATAAATTCCGGCCGGCCTGTCCGCCTTGGGTGGAAGTGGTGGAATGGCCCTCCTAAGGCGGGTAAACAGACGTCTGCTTGCTCTGATTCAAAATAAAAAGTAGAATATGAAGTGAAAATTTAGCTAAATAATGTGCCGGAGTGGTGGAATGGCAGACACGCGTGCCTTAGGAGCACGTGCCGCAAGGCGTGGAGGTTCGAGTCCTCTCTCCGGTACCAAGATTTGTAGCTCGTCGTAAGACGGGCTACAAATCTTTTTGCATCAGAAGAGGACGAGAAGTTTATACGTCTTTGGTGAAAAAGTCCTCTTTTAGGGTAACAAGTGAGACACAATAATTTTTCGTTTTCGTAAAGCCTTAAAGCGTTTTTGATTGCCTAAAAAACGTAAGCTATGCAAATTAGAGCCAACAATTAAAGTATAAAACCTTAACATTTTTGAGACGGTCGTTCAAAAGTGTTAAGAAGGATTTTTAAAAGTGAAGCATAAAATGAAGTTTGAACTAAGGATTGTCGTATGAAGTTCTGGAGAAATAAGCCCTAAGAATCAGCATAAAGGGATTTTTTATATATAATTCTAATTGCCTTTAAGGTTGAATATGGATATTGTTTGAAGCAAAGTAACTTTAATGTTTTTCGTCTGTGTTATGTGCTTTATCTCGCAAACGTTTGATGACCAGATTTTTTCGGAGTTCCCTTGTGAGGACATTTAATGTGTCTCCTAAATCTCTTAGCTCGTCGTTGGACTTAATTTGGATATTTTGATTGAGGTTGCCTTTAATGATGCTGTCTACGGATTTTTGCAGTGTTTTTAAGGGAGCAAGAAGTTTTACTAGAATGATATTTGCGACAATAAGATATAAGACAATAAGCGACGTACAAAGAGCCATTATAATAAGAGCGTTGGTAAATGCCACTGCCGCAATTTCATGCCGCTCAATCACCGTTCCTAAGAATAAAGGGTATGGGCCAGCTTTAGCAAAACTAAAAATTTCCGATTTTCCTGTTTCCGGACTAGAGTGTTCGAATACTGTTGGGCCCTCATAGTTGTTAAGAATGTCTCTGGCTGGCTCATGATCCAGGGAGGTTATTTTAGCGCCGTAGGACCCATATTTTGTAAATAGATTCTCCTGCTCCGAAGGCAAAAGGTTCCACATGCTAAGGAGTGTATGTTCGCCGGTGGGGCAGTATGTAATAATGCCATCACTGTTTGTAATTGTAAAATGTCCGATGTCTTTTAGGGTGGTAGACTGGATGCCGGCATAAAGATAATTTTCATCGAGCGTTAAGAAAACTATCCCCAATATCTTTCCATCGGTTGATTTTACCGATGAGAAAAAGTAATGGGTTATGGTTTTTTCTTCAAAATCAATAGATTGTGACAATGATTGTTCGTTTGATAAAGCACGCTTAAAGAAAGAGGCTTCTTTGTAATTTTCCCCAATCTTTTTTTCGTCACTGCTGGCCAAGACAACGCCTTCAAGATTTATGAGGCCGGTGTTTAACTCGATGTCCTTTGAAGTATGACTTGTTAAATAATCATTAATTTCAACGGAAATCGACTTGCCGGATAAATAGTTTATTAAGTACTCATTTGACGAAAGTTCTTTGACGTCATTAATTTTATTGTCAATCTTGACGCCAATGTTGGTGGCCTCGCTCATGGTGGCATTTTTTAGATTCTCTCTTGCTTGAGATATGAGAGTATTAAGAGTTACCACATACATAACAGCTACCATCGACATTCCGATAATAAAAGCTGTTAGGGAGTTAGTGGCCAAAATTTTTGACTTGAGCGATTTTCTTATTTTTAAAAACACTTTTTTTAAACCCTCCGCTTGTCTATACATATATAATACAGAAATTGATTATTTTTATCCATAATTTTATTCTCAGTTGCCCTAAATTATTCTAGGATTGATCTTTTTTTTCTCTCTCTTGTCATCCCCGTGAAAACGGGGATCCAGAAGAGCTCATTTAACAAGGAAGAGGAGACTGGATTCCCGCCTCCGCGGGAATGACAAAAAAAGCAGGGGATGACGGGAAAAGGTGGAATGACAAGGGAAAAGGCGGGAATGACGGAAGAGAGGGGAATTACAAATGGCTAAAATATTAAATTCCAAACTACTCATATTTAATTGCGTCTAAAAGCTTAATTTTTACGGCTCTTTTGGCGGGGTAGAGACCGGTGATGAGCCCTACTAAAATACTAAGAATCAGCATCACCAAAACCAGATAAATTGGTGTGTAAAAAAAGTCAACAGCGCGACCGCCGTTTTGCAGGGCATAAAAATTGAAGATCGTGTTTGTTGCTTTTCCGGCAATATTGCCCATTATAATGCCCAGAACTCCTCCCAAAAAGCCGATTATTAAGGACTCGGAAATAAAGAGCCACCAGATGGTTTTTCTTTTGGCACCCAGCGACTTCATAACGCCAATTTCTTGAGTTCTTTCCAGTAGAGAGACGGTAAGGGTGTTAAACATACCCAAAAGGGCTACTATCATGGCGATAATTCCAAACCCCATTAAAATAAATCTAAAAATGTTAAAAAAAGATTTTATTTGACTCACGGTATCTCCAATATAGTTTGTGCTAAAGCCCAGTTTTTCTACTTGTCTCCTTGTTTCTGTTAGGTTGTTGGCGTCAATTACTTTTACTCTGGCGACATTATAGTTTACCAAATCTATGCTGCTCCGAACGGTTTTAAAAGGAACGATTACCGATGGACTATCATCTTCGATTATCCCAACCACTTTAAGAGATTTTATCAAAATAAGATCGTCACTTTCATTTGTGGGCGAAAGGGCCAAGTTGGTCATTATCTTAACATCAAGTGCCGGAAAAAAACTTTCGTTATCAGAAATATTCAGGATTTTTTGTAGTCCCTTGGTAATTAGAACTTCCCTAGAATCATCTTCAATAAATAGCCTGCCGTTTATTATTTTTAGTTCCTCAAGTTCAAAAAATTTCCTTGTATATGCCTTAACTATGGTATCGTTTTTAACTGGCCCAACGTTTATTGATGCCGGCAATATGGCCGCTGCTTCTACGTGCTCTACGTTATTTATATTTCCTATTTCGGCAATATTTTTATCGTCTATTGCTCGACTTTCTCCATCTTCGGATAATGAAATTTCAAAAATGGAAAGAGTATCGGGTGACGAAATTTGATCGGTAGTTAATTTTTCCACTCCATAACCGAGAGACAGTAAATACACTATAAATCCAAAACCGATACATACTCCGGAAATGGTGAGGATGCTTCGTATTTTTCTGTCTGCCAGATTTTTTAGGCTTAAGAAAAAGATCTGGGATATTTTCATTTTAACCAATCCTTCTTTTCAATTTTTAAACCGTGCTTTTTAAGGTCTAAAATATCGCCAACGGGTTTTGTGCTAACAAAATTCGGTTCGTTTAAGATGGTATCTGCTATGCGGCCGTCTTTCATTATAATAACGCGTGTTGCAAAGTCTAAAAAATTTGGATTGTGGGTTACAACGATGACGGTTCTTTTAAGGTCTTTATTTATTTTCTGAAACAAGTCCATTACAAATGTTGTGTTTAAGCTATCCAGGTTACCGGTAGGTTCATCTGCCAGGACAATATCCGGATTATTAATAAGGGCTCGAAGCAGATTAATTCTTTGTTGCTGTCCGCCCGAAAGATCCGCCGGTTTATAGTAGGCAAGTTCTTCGAGTTCAAGTAAATTCAAAAGCTGCATGGCTTTTTTTGAGGCTTCTTTTTTATTGTAGCCGGATATCAAATAGGGAAGGGCAATATTTTCAAGGACATTCAAAGAATTTACCCAATAAGATTTTTGGCTTACCATGGTCATTTTTTTATTGCAAAAAATGGCCCTTTCTTCTTCGTCTTTTGCATAAATATCTTCACCAAAAAGAAGAACATTGCCAAATGTTGGCTCTTCCCAGCCGCTAATAGTGTGCAAAAGAGTGGATTTGCCGCAACCTGAAGGCCCGGTAATAATAATAAATTCTCCTTCTAAAATAGTAAGGGTTATATTGTGCAAAACTTTAATATATTCGGTGGCAACTTCAAAGTCTTTATCTATATTTCCTACTTGGATAATCAAATTATGAGAATCCATGCGGCCTAGAACGACATTATCTGATATTTTATTGTTAATCAATTAACCCTCCTAACCAGCCAAAACTTCTTTTTAAGGCACTTAAAACAAAGTCAAAAGCGCTTCTTTTTGCTGCGGGCACTATAATTGTTTTTGTATCTGTTAAAACTTCGTTTCCGGTGGCATCCGTTAATCTGATCCTATATGAATAAGGCTGACCGGTTTCTCCGAGCTTTAAAGCCACAGTATGCTCGGTATTTAAGGCGTCCGCACCGGATATAATATCGAGGCCGGTATTGCCAATGCCTTTTTTGGCTTCCATAATGGCCGTGGATGGTTCGTTTGTTACAATTTTAACTATCAATTGGGCTTCGGCATTGGCGCCTTCGCCAAAAGTTTGGATTTTTTCTGATTGTTTTTGGATTTTTGGTTGAACTTGCTTGGTTGCGGCTTCATTGCCGTATCTGTCTCTGCCGGTTATTTCGAAGGTATAAACTTTTAAGGGCAAAAGGCCGGAAATCTCGACTTTATGGTCTTTTTCGTATTCAAGATTTACAAATTCCTTAGTTTTTATGCCTTCGGCGCCATATCTTACCATGGTGGTGGCATCTATGTTGGTAAGGTATTCGATGTAAATTGTTGGGGTTTCCGCGTTTGTTAAGGGTTGGGTTTTAATGTCTAATATTTGGGGGAGAGCAAGAGTGCTAACCTTGTAATTGTCGGAATAAAATTCATTGCCTTCTTCATCTTTTTGTTTAATTTGGAGATTATATTCTTGCCCGTCATTTAATTTTGCAAGCGTAACAATATGTTTTTTGACAAAAAACGCTTCTTCTAATTGTTTGCTGCCATAAGCGGTTGTTTCGCCGTATTTAATTTCGCCGTAAGAAGGCATGTTGGTTTCCCAGGAGACGGTTATTTGTGAGGTTTTAATGTCGCTGGCTGTGAGATTGGAAATAATAGAGGCGGGTAGGGTGGTAAACGTGGAAACCGCAGTTTGCCCGATATTTCCGTCCGGATCAATAAAGACTCCTTTATAATAGTACGTGGTATTTGGTTCCAGATTGGTTAGGGCAACAATATGGTCGGTAACATAAGACGTTGAACTATTACCGATGGATTGCCCCAGGGCGCTAGTTTTACCGAATTCTATTGTCGAATTGGCTTGTCTTTCGGTTACCCACATGATCGAGGCTTTTTTGGAGCCAGCGGTTACCACCGGATCCATAGTAACATTCGGCGGTCTTTTATAGCGGCCGGTGGTAATGCCGCTTACTGTTTGGGACGGGGCAGACTGATTGCCTGTTTTATCAACTGAGGTAACATAATAATAATAAGTAGCATTTTTTGTGAGATTGGTCTGAACATATCCGGTCTCGGCGGTTCTCGCAATCTTTGTAAATGGTCCTTCTGGTGAAGTTGAACTAAAGACATTATATCCATCAAAGTTAGCAGGATCTGTTATTTCGGGAGCCATCCAGCTTATGGCAAGCCTATACTGATTCGTGTCTCTATCTGAAATATCGTCAATATTTAGGTTTGTCGTAATCCCAGGCGCAGGAATGTCGGCATAAAATGCTTGTGTAATAAAGTTTGAATAATCCACGGTTCCCGCTTCATCTTCTGCCACAATATAAAATACATTTTCGCCTTGTTGGGTGGCAAAAGTACCGGGTCCTATAGAAAGAGCGGAAGTTGAGGTCGTATTGTACTGGTTTGGAAGAACATTAATACTATAATGATAGGTTATTTCGCTCACATCTCCCACATAGGTTGCAGGTGGGGCCCAAGAAAAAGAAAACGAGTTTTGAGTATTGGAGCTGGGAACAACGCTAAGGTTTTGCGGCGGTGAAGGCGGAGTAACAGAGTAATAATAATTGGCACTTAATGAACTAATCATATTGTCTAGATTATCCAGCGCTCTAAAATAAAACATATTTACCCCTTCTGTATAGGCACCATTAGGATGGATGTCTTCGGGGTCTGGCAGGGTAACCGATGTGGCAAGAGGAGGGCTAAAATCAAACCATTCGTTTTCTGGGTCTCCGCCTGTCCGATATTGGTATTTTACAGCATCGGGGATGTTTTCGTTGATAGTAAAGGTAAATTCATCGATGTTTGTATAACCGGAAGGATTAACAGTAATACTCAAGCTCTCTGACATGATTAGCACTGTTGGGGGAAACATCATGATAACAGCAATCCAAAGCGCCGGAATAATAAAACTAATCCCAAAAGTAAACCAATGGACTTTTTTGTGGTGTTTATAGTTGTGCCATCCGTCATAAAATTTAATCTTCTCTGAAAGATATAGGTGAAGGCTGTGTATTACTTTTCTTGTTTTTTGATAACACAAAAAAACGCTTTTTAGGGACATGAAGTGTATTTTTAATCTTTTTTTCATTATTCCTACATTTTTTTGTTATACTTGCGCTAAGTTAATTATAACACTTTTTATAAGACCCAAGTATAGAAAAATTTTATTGGATATTTGGGCTGCTAGTTAAGAGAGCTTAGTCTATTTTAAAGTTTTCTGTGGTTGTATTGAATATTTGGCAATGATATCATTATGTAAATAAAATATTGACTTTTTAGGGGTAGTTTTATCTATGAATGACAGAAGACAAGTACGATATGTTGATACAATTTACCGCCGGACGGAAATTGTTCTAAAGAAGCCGGAAGTTCGTCGTCGAATTAAGTGGTTTGCGGTTTTAATGTTGCTTATTAATATTTTGTCATGGTTTATCGGTGGCTACTTTATTACAAAACCAGTAGGGGTAGATGCTATTGCGCAAGGCGATGGCATAATAGTTTATGGAATTTCTGGAAACTCTACACCACAATATAAAACTTGGATTAGTGCAACTAGCTCATGGTCATCGGCCTCTAGTGTGGGCGGAGCAACTTTTACTGGAGTGCCGAGATATATTGTTTCCAAGGCGGCTTCAACCAGAAACGAAATTATAGTTGGAACGCTAAACGATAGCGGAACTTTGTATATTACTAGATGGAATGGTTCAACGTGGTCTCAGCTAGGTTCCAATATTTCAACCGGCATTTCGGATGCGCGGGTTTTTGACATTACTTACGAAAATGCTTCCGGTGATGCAATGGTTGCAATTGGCGGCGGCGCTGATCCCCTTTATTATATTTGGAATGGATCAACTTGGAGCGGACCAACTACTATAACTCAAGCGACAAAAACTTCCGGTACTATTCGCTGGATAGAAATTGAACCAAGGATAACAAGCGGTTCTGATCAAATTGCTCTTGCCTATGCTGACGCTAACGGAGACCTTAATGCTTTAATATGGTCCGGTTCAGGATGGACAGAACAAACAGCCGCTGCTGGTGCCTTAAGTACGGCCATTGAAAATAACGCTGCAGCTACAACCCTTAAGGCTTTTGATCTAGCTTATGAGTCTCTCTCTGGAGATCTTTTAATCGCTTGGGGTAATAGTGCAACTGTCGATCCGCGCTATGTTACATATAGTGCTGCCGGGTCTTGGAGCTCGGTGCTCACAGCTACAGCTTTCGTAGAAATTCCTTCAACAGTGGAACTGGAAGCAGAGCCGTGGGGAGACAGAATTGCTGCTTCAACAGTAGACGACACTACCGCAAACTCAAATGACGGCGATTGCGGAACTTGGGATGGCGGAGCGTGGGTAAACACGGGAAACTGTGATATTGCAAGGTCTTCTCCAGAAGCAGGGGACCATGTTTTGGCAAACGGTTGGGTTACAAACGGTACAGATGTTAGGGCTCTTGGATTTTATTCAGATCAGGATGATGTTACATTAGACTATAATTACTGGGCTGCCGGCAGTGCTTGGACAAATACCCAATCGTATACTCCAAGTCCGAACTGCCTTGCGGCTAACGCTGAGGATGATAACATCCAAGTTGAACATAATCCTTTTGATAACACCGAGATGATGATACTTAGAGGAGCAGGGACTTCCTTTTGCACCCAAAAAACCAGTTATGCCGGAGCAAATACCTTTAATTTTGGGAATGCCGGCGATGGTTCTTCCCACGGAACACCGAGTATTTCCGGTTATATGCCAATCAGCTTTTCCTATAACAAATATATTCCCGTAGCGCCGTTATTAGAACAGATTGGCTATCATTGGCGAAATAATGACGGAGATGAAGCAGATGCCACAAGCCGCAGCGACGGTACAGAAAATACTTCAATAATCGCAAATAAAAATACAACCTTAAGGCTTAGGGTTCAAATTTCTAATGAAGGAACTGCCAATCATAGCGGTGCCTCTTATAGAATTGAATATGCCCAAACGGCTACCTGTTCATCTGGTTCTTATGGTCCAATTCCGGTTACGGCAACAACGGAGCACTTCAATATGGTAGATGCTGGCGGTATTACTGATGGATCTGCCACCACTAATATTGCCGTAAGTACCGGCGGTATTACTGATGCCAATTCTACCTTTAAAGCGGGGCAGTTTAAAGATACCGGTAATATGACTTCCTCTATATCTCTTACTACCTCAGAATTTACAGAAATAGAATATGCTATTACTGCCAATAATAATTCTTCTTGGAATACAAGTTATTGTTTTAAGGTAACCGATAATGGAACTGATTTAGATTTATACACCCAATATGCCCAACTTACCACCGCTTCCGAGCCACCGAATATAGAACAGGTAAGTTATCGGTGGAGAAACGATAATGGACCGGAAGTTGGTAGCCCAACAAATGCAGATGAAGGTCCGTCAGGAAACGAAGTGGTGCAAACCGGCTGGACAAGTCCGACAGAGGCTTATAGTCTAACAAATGATAATCTTTATGCTACCGCTGCACCCGCAAAAAACGGAAATATTTCCAGTAATTTTACGACATTTGGTTTTGGTTCTTCTTTGCCTTCAAACGCCAGTATAAATAGTGTTACCTTAACGGCACAATATAAAGTTGATACCCAAGCTTCCGTAGCCGATATTACCGTTGTGGCGGTTGTTTCCGGATCAGACTGTGGATCTGGGGGTAACGACACGTCCGAGCCCACTGTTGACACCGATTTTCCAACTGATGTTACCTCTTGCCGTAGTTGGACCCGTGATGATCTGCTTGATGCTAATTTTAAAGTTAGGGTAAATGCTCATCGTGGTAACTCAAACACTGCCGTTACATTCTCTTTGGATATGGTAAAAGTAACGGTAAACTACTCCACCCCCGGAGCTTCTTTTAAAGAACTTGAAAATACTCCTCATTCAGGGCAAGCCGCAAACGAGAATGTCCGTTTAAGGATGCAAGCCAAAAATATCGGTGGTAATCTTTCACAAGGGTATAAAGTTCAATACGTCTCTAAATCGGCGGCTTGTAATACAATCTCTAGCGGTTGGACAGTGATTCCGGTTACGGCAACAACCGAACACTTTGAATACACAACTTCATCGAATTTTACCGACCTAGATTCAACTCAAAACATCAATCCCGGCCTAAACGATCCGGCCGGTAGTTTTGTAGCTGGTTATTTAACCGAAGATCCAAGCAATATGAGTGGCGCCGTTTCGTTAGCGGCTAATGATTTTACTGAGTTGGAATATAATTTTCAAGGCAATAACAATGCTTCTGGGGAGTATTGCTTCAGACTTGTTAGAGGTGCGTCTGATACCCAGCTTGATATATATACTTCATATCCGGAACTCTCTTTTGCAAGTGCCAATAATAATCCAAATTCTCCCGTAACTCTCACCCAAAAAACTTCACCAGGTGGTGTTGGTATCACCGAATCTTCTTGGACTACGGATAATACGCCGGACCTAGGTTTTACGATTACGGATCCGGATAGCGATACTGTAATATATCAGATTCTAATTGCTGATAATTCTTCTTTTACCACCCCTATTATTGATTATACTCACGGTTCATATTCTGCAAGCGGAACCGTTTTTGCATTTACTATTGGCAGTTACGGTGGCGGAACTTGTACGGGTAGTTGCCCGGCGAGTTTAGCAGATTCGGCAACAGGGTATTGGTGGAAAGTAAAAGCTATTGATGTTAATTTGGCGGAATCGAGTTATGTCGAATTTGGGGTTGTTGGTACTATGGATCTTAAGGTTGATGCTACAGTTCCCTCTGGAGGGACAATTTATGATGGTAATGACGGCACAGAGCATTCTTACAACGACTATACCTTGCCAAATCCCGGTTCATTAACTCAACTTTCTGCTTATTGGACGGCTACGCAGCCAAATTTCGATGTGTCCGGAAAAACCGCTACCAATGTTTATCAATACGCTATTGGCACTACTCAGGGCGGAACCGATATAAAAACTTGGACATATACAGGTACTAGCGGAACCGATTCATTTGTTGATGCAACTGGTCTAACTTTGCAGACAAGCCAAATGTATTATTTTTCAGTTAAAGCTTATGACATGGCCGGAAATATGGCTACCTTAAACTCCAACGGTCAAGAAGTCTTGCCGACATTCGGCGTTACCTTTATCCACAGCGGCGGCGGAAATTTGGTGGATCTAGGGATTTGGGAGGATCCGTCATATACCGGGTGGGGGACGACTGACATTACGACTACCACTAATGCTTATAATGGATATCAAGTATATATGTATAAAAGCGGATTATTGCAACATGTAAGCTATCCGTCTAGAACGGTTGCGGATCTCGCAGGCGGTTCTTCCTGGGCAACTCCTTTAGCTTGGGCTACGGCATGCCCGGGCGGTACTGCTTGCTTCGGTTATACCTCAAATGATCCGTTGGTTAGCGGTAGCAATCGTTTTAGTAGCGGCAGTAATTATTGTGCTATTTCGGATACAGGACCCGGAGATATAGTTGCCGATGATCCTAGTCCGCAAACTTCCGGTCAAACGCGTACCATTACCTATAAAGTACAAACAAACACGATGCAGGCCGCCGGCAAATATTCAACAAATGTTTATTATTCGGTAGTACCACAATATTAATTTTCAATTACCAATTTTTAATTTACAATCAATTTAACAATGAATCAATTAGCAAACAATAACAATTATGATTTAAGAAAGAGGGTACATTCCCTTGTCATTCCCGCCTGTCTCGTTTGGTACTCGCCAAGACGGGCGCAGGCGGGAATCCAGAGGGCTCGTGAAACAACTGGATTCCCCTCTGCAGGGGAATGACGTATAATAAAAATTATGAAGAAATCTTACGTTTATATCCTTACCAATAAAAGAAATGGTACTTTATATGTGGGGGTAACATCTGATTTAATTAAGCGTGTTTACCAACATAAAAATGATTTAGTGGCAGGATTTTCAGAGAAATATCGAACCCATATGTTAGTATATTTTGAAGAACATGATGATATTAACCAAGCTATTTTAAGAGAAAAACAAATAAAGAAATGGGACAGGAGATGGAAATTAAGATTAATAGAGGAAAAGAATCCTAATTGGGAAGATTTGTATGAGAAGATAATGGAGTAGTTAGGGGTTCTGGATAGAAAAGAAGGAAACTGGATTCCCGCCTTCGCGGGAATGACGGGGAAAGAGTCGGGAATGACAAAAAAAGTGCGGAAGTGACAAGTTCCCCCTTACGTCATCCCCTTGTAGAGGGGGATCCAGGAAAGCTCATTTAACAAGGAAAAGGAGACTGGATTCCCGCCTGCGCGGGAATGACGGAAAAAAGTGCAATAATAAATAAAAATTAAGAAATTGAAAATTCATTGAAAATTGTAAAATTAAAAATTGGAAATTAACTTAAACATGATTCAAAGGCAAATAAAATTAAATAAGAAGTTTAAAAGATATTATTCGAGTTTAATAAGTTTCTGGAATGTTCCGATTCTAATATTGCTTATTGCTTATTGTTTATTGTTCCCTTCTGTCGTCACGGCTGATGATGTTACAACTTCTATTGTTATTTCCCCGGCAATAATCGACAAAAAACTAGATCCGGGCCAAAGCGTCAAACAAGAAATAAAAATATTTAACAAAGAAGATAAAGCTGTCGCCTTGAATGTTTATGCCATGAATTTTCAAGCTTCCGATATGTTTGGAGGTATGAGCTTTGACGAAGACGAGACAAGACAATTTTCTGCCAAAAGTTGGATTTCCTTGCCCAAGCAAAATCTAGTCTTGGCTCCTTACGAAAAAAGTGATTTCGTATTGGATATCGATATACCCAAGGACGCAGAGCCGGGCGGACATTATGCGGTTATTTTCTTTGAATTTCGAAACCAAACCGATTTTTCTGACGATTCTTCTTTAGGCATAAACCAAAGAATGGGAGCGCTGGTCTTTCTAACAGTAAATAGTGAGATCAAGGAAGAAGGCATGGTTTTGGGAGCCAGCACAAACAGCAAATGTTCCGGTGTCCAGTGTTCTTTTAAAACGGCTACCACTAGAGAATGGGGTCCGGTACCTTTTGAATTTAAATTTGAAAATACCGGCAATGTTCATGTTAAGTTAAAAGGAAAAATAGTTATCCACAACATTTTTGGCAGGCAAGTTGCCGAAATACCGGTTGACGAAAAAACAGTATTACCTAAAAGCACCAGGCAGTTTGAAGCCAAATGGCTAAGAGAACCCTTATTTGGAAAATATACGGCAAAATTAAGTGTTGAGTATGGTTCTAGTAAAACAACCCAATACGCCGAAACGTCCTTTTGGGCGGTGCCTTGGAAATTACTATTATTTCCCCTGATTTTATTTTTTATTATTGTATTTTTTGTAATTCGGTTTACGAAAAAGAACAAAAAAGCTGAACCACCCTCACTTTTTTGTCATCCCCGTGAAAACGGGGATCCAGAAAACTCGGTCTTGCAATAAAGTTACTGGATTCCCCTCTACAGGGGAATGACGGGTACGGGGTAAAAAGTGAATTTTTTAGAAAAGGCGCTTGACACAATATGCTGGATAAACGATAATTAACTTATGCTTATAAGGGCGAAAAAGCTTATTATTTATATGCTTAATTTAATGAAAATATAATGATTTAAAAAAATAGATTAATCTATGGAGGGATATAATGGTTAGAGAAGTCGGCGCAACATTCAAAAATTTAATAGCTTATTTGACAATACCGTTGCTGGTTTTTATGTTTTTTGCAAATGCGGGAGTTGCTTATGCAAGCCCGATGACAGCGAAAAGTTTGTCACTTAGTAACAGTAGCCCGAGTGCCGGCGCCACGGTTACTTATATATTTTCTTTTACCTTGCCTTCGTTGGGGCCGATGAGAGTGCCTATCTTAACGACGTAGCCGAGCCCGGTA
>LBVV01000029.1 GCA_000993275.1 candidate division CPR2 bacterium GW2011_GWC2_39_10
TGTATAAAAAAACAACCCCGCCTAGGCGGGGTTGTTTTTAAGACTCAGTAATTATCTGCTGAATCTTGGAGGCCTTTTCTTCTGCCAGCATTCGCGGCAGTAAATTGGCCTGTCAGGAGCTGGTTCAAAAGGAAGCTCTGAAATTTCTACTCCGCATTCGGAGCATTTCCAGTTTCCTTTGATCATCTCTCTTGGAGCAAAGCCCCTGTTTTGATTTCTGTCAAACATTTTTTTTAAACTATTTACTAAATAAAGCGACCTTTCTAATAGTCGCCCTACTTATTTAATTAAGATACCTCGACTTATTAGTTAATTCTATTATACTCCTTATTTAAGCTATGTCAAGGTTGATAGGCACAGCGCTTATGGTATGCTAAATTAATTAATAAATAAAAAATAATATGAATAAAAATATTTTAATTTCTATAGTAATAATACTTGCCGCAATAATTGTTATTTTAGGCGCTGTTTTATTATGGCCAGTTGAACTCAATCGTTCGCAGCTACAGCAAAGCTCTGATGTTAAAGTTTTTTCTTTAACTGCCGGGGAAAAAATTTCAAATCCATTTATAGCACAGTAAATGAACAATAAGCAGCAGAGTTTCGCAAACAAACAAGCGAAACTCTGCTTTTTTATCACGATCTTTATGGATAAAAAAACGGCTTTTATTTGGCCGCTTTTTTCTTTGCTTTAGGTTTAGCCTTGGCTGTTTTTGCCTTAACTTCTTTTTTAGCTTCGGGTTGACTTGATTTCACCACTAATTTAGAAAGCCTGGATTTTTTTCGGGAGGCAGTGTTCTTATGTATTACGCCTTTTTTTGCTGCCTTGTCTAATGATGAGAAAGCCTCGGCAACTAATGTTGGCAAGCTTTTAATATCTACGCTGCCGGCAGCTTCCTTGACAGCCTTAACCTTTGATCTAAAATTTAGCTTAATCTTTCGGTTGCGCTGTTTTCTTATCTCGTCTTGGCGCGCTTTTTTAATTGCGGATTTCTTAATTGGCATTGCATCCTTTTAGTTAAATAACGTTTAGATTTTAGCATAAAAGAAGGATATTGTAAACAATTTTGAGCCAATGATCGAGGAACACTTGATATATTATAAGAAATATTGTATAATACAAAAGATCGTTTTAAAGGCATGGACATTAAAAATAAAAGGAATATGAGAGGAGAATGGAAATGACAGAAAAAGGAATAAGCATTAGAGGTTCAAGCGCTAAACAAATTAGGGGATTAGTAAAACTGGATGATGACTTGGAAATATGTAAAAAAAGATGGGTTGCTGAAATAACTGATGAAATAGAGCGAATCATGGGTATCTATCGTCAGATGTCCTATCCCGTTATAAAAAAATTAACAGTAATGAGGACCAATAATCAGCTAGGTGAAGATAGGGATAAGTGTCTCAGCACCATCATTGACTCGGAGGAGTTTTTTAGATTTAATCTGGAGGTTGAAAAAAGGTTGAATAAATTCAGGGAGCTTCGGGGGCAGTATTATAATCTAGCTAAAGCATCCGGTCCCAGTAGTGAGGAATTCGTTGAGGTTGTTGAATTTATATTAACAAACACCATGCCTATACTTACAGAAGTTGCTGATAAGCTAGATCAAGCGAGAACAACCCTCAAAGAATTACAAGTACTTGGTTAACAAATACTTACCGAGACGGTATACGAAAAATGTCTCGGTTTTTTTATTGGAATTTTCCTGTGTCAAAAACATTTTTTCAATAAATCTAAAAAGTAAGCATTTTTATTATTGACTAGGAGCTCTGTTTTGAGATATAATACATGGTCAAACAGTAACTAGCAGAAAGGATAAGAAATTGGAACAGTCTCCTCGTCAACAATCTACAGAGCTTCTTAAAAAAAGTAAGAATATTCTCGTCATAACCTCCTCAGGACCTACCGGAGATTCTATTGGCGGCCTATTAGCCCTTTCGGCGGCACTTATAAAAATTGGCAAACAAGTGACGGCTATTCTTTCGGACGCCTATCCGGAAAACCTAAATTTTTTACCGTTTAAAGAAACTTTGGTAAAAGACATTCAGGGGACTTTGGATAATATTATTCAGGTTAACGTTAAAGATAAGGTTATAGAAAAGCTTAGTTATAGCCGTGAAGGTGATTTTTTAAATATTATTTTAACAACCGAGGGAGAAAAACTTAACACGGGCGACATCGAAGTAAAAGAATCTGCCAATTTTGATTTAATTGTGGTGCTTGATGCTCCGGATGTCGATAAAATTGACCGAATTTACGATAAATATACTGATTTATTTTTTAAGATCCCAATTATAAACGTTGACCATCATGCCGGCAATGAATATTTTGGGGTCGTCAACTTGGTTGACCTAACAGCAACTTCAACGTGTGAAATTTTAACTGCCATAATTGATGGTTTGGGCAGCAATATTTTAGACCAGCAAATTGCAACATGCTTGCTTACCGGAATTATCGATGACACTTCAAGCTATAAAAATATTAATACTACGCCAAAGTCTTTTACCGTGTCAGCTCAACTTTTAGCAGCCGGCGCCAACCAACAGGAAATTGTTAACCATCTATTTAAATCAAAATCCTTAAACACCTTAAAGCTTTGGGGCAAAATATTAGACGGCCTAAACGTTAATGATGCTGCAGTTTGGGCCACAGTTGATAATAAAACCTATCAAAGTTTAAATGCCACCATGGAAGATGTCTATAGCGTCATAAATGAACTTCTGGCAACAATTCCGGAAGTTAATACGATCATTATTTTTATAGAAGACGCTCCCGGCGAAACCCGAATAATCATAAGAAGCAAAAAAGACGGTAATGCTTCTCAAATGTCGCAAGTTTTCGGCATAACCGGATCCAAAACCGAAGCGGTTTTGCAGTTAATGGGTAGTCCCACCGAAATTGCGAAGAAATTTTTTGACCGACTTTCCGGTAAAAAATTATCCGAGGAAAAAGCGCCGCAAAAACCGAAAACGGAAGAAATAATTTTGGAAGAAAAGCCAAAAAAAGAAGAAAAGCCCGTTAAGGAAACGCCAAAGTCTATCTCAAAAAAAGACGTGAAGGAAGAAAAGAAAGCCACTAACATTTTTGCCGATGATGAAGAAAGAGAAGATGACGAAGAATTCGATATGTCTAAAATGCTAGACGGCAAGTCTCCAAATGACATCGGTGTTTGGCGCCCGTAAAGGCTCAAAATTCTAAATTCTAAGCAAATTCCTAATTTCCTAATTTCTAAATCCTAAATTTTAAACATTAAATCATTTGACAGTAACTGCTCACAATCGTCATTGCGAACGATCCGGCAGCCGCCGGAAAGTGCGGCAATCTTGTTTCAAGCAGAGGAGATTGCTTCGTTTCACTCGCAAAGACGCAGGGTTGTGAGCAGGTACATTTGACATTCATCCGCCTTGGCTTCGTTCAAGCGAGACAGGTTTGTAATTGGATATTTGATATTTGTTATTAGCACTCTAATATTTTGCATTAATCAGTTAAAGGATTATTATATGTCCATGGATCAAGCTTTTAAGGAGGGTATTTATTTAATTGATAAGCCGGCCGGCCGGTCTTCTTTTAGTGTTGTTGCCGAAGTTAGGAGAAAAAGCGGCATAAAAAAAGTGGGACACGCCGGAACACTGGATCCTTTTGCAACCGGGCTTTTAATTGTTTTGGTTGGAAAAGACTACACCAAAAAAGCCGGAGAGTTTCTAAAAATGGATAAATCTTATGAAGCCGAGATCGACTTGTCTGCATTTAGCAGTACGGGAGATCCGGAGGGAAGTCTTGAACAAATTGAGTGTACCGCTCCAAATAAGGATAACGTAATTCATACACTATCTAAATTTGTAGGACAATCCATGCAAAAACCGCATCAATTTTCGGCTGTCAAAATATGCGGCCAACCGGCATATAAGCTGGCAAGAGCCGGCAAAGAAGTAAATTTAAAGGAAAAACAGATTAAAATTTATCGGATTCAGTTAATTGAATATAATTTTCCTATACTAAAAATAGAAACTGATGTTAGCTCCGGAACCTACATCAGGGTTTTAGCCGAGGACATTGGCAAGGCTTTGGGTTGCGGCGGATACTTAAAATCGCTTAGAAGAACTAAAATTGATAAGTATCTTATTGATGAAGCGATTAAATTAGATTAAAGAGCCAATTTTTCTTTAAAATAATTTAAGGGCAACATGATCTAAAATTTTGCCTTGAATTAAATTTTACCCTATAATAATCAAACGGTACGTTAACAAGGGGGTGATAAAATGGCAGCGCGAACTGTAGACAAAAACTACCTCGCAATAACATGGGATCATACAGCTGTGCATATAATTGACGGTCTATTGGCACATATCAAGGGATTGGGAATTAAAGCTGATTTGTATCCGCCCGGAAGCAATGGCGACGATAACTACGCAGATGGAACTAAAAAAGTTTGCATAGCTCTAGTAGAAACAAAATACTTGGGATTGCCCGGTCCAACGGCAGGCTTGGTAATCGACAAATTTGGAAGTGCCAACCATGACTTGGTTGGAAAAGCCGGTCTTAGAGGTTGTAATCCGGAAGGCGAAGAAAGTTCCAGGGAAATAACCGCCAAAAATAAGCCCGAAGTTCTGTGTCTGCGTTCATGGAAAGAAGATGTCGAAAAAGGATTGATGCCCACTACTCTTGAAGAAGCGATCAAAATATTTGACGCTTGGTATTTTACCGAGTTTCTGGATCCAACCATAATTGCTCCCGGCAAGGAGGAATTGTATAAAACAAGATACAGGGCAGCAGAAAGAGTAAGAGGAGAAATAGTCGACTTTTTAAATAACAACCGAATTAGAAGAAAAAGAGCAATAGAAATTGAACTTCTAATAATGAGTCGAGCAAAGCTGGATCATGAAGATTAATTTACGTGGCGGAAAAGCTTAAAATTTTTGAGCATTTCCGCTTTTTTTATTATTAGACAATGAATTTATCAAAATATATTGATAGAATTTGATGCATACTAAATTGCTGGAAACTTAAAAAAAGGAGATGAGGAAATGGAGCACATAGAAGAGGAAGCTATTGTCGAAGCTATACTTTTGAAAAGAACATTTGGAACAGAAGAAATACATCATTTAAATACCTGCCAACAATGCAACGACTTGGTAAGGCTGTCGGCAGCGGATTTAATGAGAAAATGGGCCAAAGAAATGGACAAAACAACCTCTGCCGTAGAAGGTTGTTCAGATTATTCGCTTATGACCGGCTATGTTTTGGGAGTGAATCAAAAAGCAAGCTGGGTATACTCTCATATAGCTGTCTGCGCAAACTGCGAAGCTAATAGTAAAATTATAAAGAGGTTTTACGAAGGGCTTGTTAAAAGTCTGCTTGGCAATGTCGATGATCTCATAATAAATCAGCTAAGAACGAAATTAAGTCAAATATAGTTTATTCGCCCCGATTTGAAAAGAAACAATCGGGGTTTTTTATTTTATGCCAGAATTTTTAGTTCGTAATTGCCGGTTTTAAGATTAACCAAGGCAAAAGTTGATTGAGGGCCATAAAAAGCGGCAATTTCCCCCGGATTTAATAAAACAGTATCACCAATTTTTTTAGCCCAGGGGGTATGGTTATGACCGTAAAAGACAAAATCAAAGGCGCCCGACTCAGCCATATTTTGGGCTCTGTGGGGGTAATGAGTAAGGCCTATGGTCTTTCCGGCCAGTTTTATCTCCCCTACTTCTTTAAAAACCGTTAAATTTTTGTGTTCATTTTGAGCGTAAAACATCTCTTCCGGCTCTCTTTCGGCATTGCCCAGGCAGCAAAAAATAGTCTTACCGGTGGCAACAAGCACCTCCAAGGTTTTAACCGAAGCGATGTCCCCGCAGCAAATGATAGTGTGTATGTTACACGAAGAGATGACCTCTAAGGCCTTGTCTAGTTTATCTGTCCTATCATGTATGTCAGAGATAACGGCTACTTTCATGTTAGTAATATACCAATGTTTGTTTGGGAATTAAAGCGTTTATGCTATAATCAAGCTGTTAATTTGAGAAGAAATGGAAAGCGAACAGTTATCGTTTAGAGATGAATTACACCATAGGTCAAATGAGCGAAAAGCCTTTGAGGTTCAGTTGCCAGAAGTTATTGATGACGCCCTTGGAAGAAAAATGGTAAATGATGGTTTTGTTGAAATAGGGCAAAATCAAGAAATAGTTGTTTCTTTGAATAAATTTCAGGAAGGACCTTTGCAGTCACTTTTCCCAAGTCTAAAAGAAATAAACGAGGACTATGTTAAGGGAGAAGCAGGGTCGACTTACTTTAATCCTATTCCGGGTTTGTTGGATTATTTTGCAGACAAGTCCGTTATTACTGCCGAAGATTTAAAATTAGGCAAAGATCCAAAGCCTATGTTTTATTCTCCCAAAACAGCGCAAGAAGCGCTTGATATACAACAAATAAAAGAAGCTGATTTTTATCTTGGTTTTTGGGAGTTAAGCAGGCCAGGAAGAGCATATAAGAAGGAATATCTTGAAACTGGTTTATCGGCAGCAGCAGTGGAGATCGCTTGCAAAGCTTACAATCCAAATCATGGCAATGGTTTTGTGCACAACAAGCAACTTTTTGTTTACAATTCCCAAGGTCGAACGGAAAAAATAACGGCTGATTATTTTAAAAGGGAAGATTCAAGTTATGGCAGAATAAAGGAGTTTATAGCATCCCCAAGAACTTTTTTGGAGAATAATCCCAAGCTAGCTGAGAGCAGTTTGTTCAAGGCCGAATGGTTTAGAAAAAAAACTGATCTCAAAGGCGATATTCTTAAGAAGGAAATCGACAAAAACGGTTTTGTAATGCTTTTGGGAACCCGGCATTTTATAGGTCGGAACCTTGCCAATAATCCGGTTTATATGGTTTCAAAAAACTACGCCGTTGTTACTGATTTTGATAAAGAAGGGCTGGAAAGGCCTATTTCATATTTTAAAATTCAGCCTAAGACAGAACGGGAGGAAGGCTTTAAAACGCTTAACGCGGGCCAGGTAGATTTGCGGCCGTTTGACACCAAAAAAATGCATACTCAAAGAAAAGACGAGCCGGAGGCAGAATACCAATTAAGGTCCAAAGAGTTAGAACCCGTCGGTTATTTATGGGACTTAGCTGATAAAATTCAAAAAGAAACAGGCATTAATATATTTAAGGTTAATTTTAGCGATGCTCAGGTTATAGGCGTTATAGCTAAAGAGTTTGGAGAGGAAAAAGTTATTGGCCTTATTGATAATTATGGCGAAGATGCTATTAAAGCTCTAAATTCGGCTCATTATGATATCGATTGCGCCAAAGCGGTTATGGAGCTGGGCAAAACAGAACATGCTAAAGAAATTTTTGAAGAATATAGTAAGATAACCGATTTGGCCGAAGTTTTTTCGGATTTAACAAACATTTGCAGGTTAGGGAGGCGGTTATTAGGAGAGCCAAAGATCTTTTGTTAGCCGGCGATTTAATAAGATCGGGCGAATCTGATCTTAATTTTGAGGATTTAAAGACCGGATTTATATCCCTTAGAACTATACTCGAAGTTGCTCAGTCATTTACCGGTAAGGGTCGTTTTAATTTGGATCTAAAAGAGAGCATCAAAGAAAAAGAACAGCGCCAGTATATATTTGGGCTGGCGGATGACAAGGGAGATAGTTATTCACTCAAAGTATTATTCAGACCGCGGATACGAGAGGTTAAGAATCGTTCGGAGGAAGCAAGGATAAATTTTGCCTTAATACCGGAAACCGATTTGGCGCTTAAAGAGGCTTTTACTCAGGAAATTACTCATGCTTCCGGGAAGAAGCAAACCGTAAACGACATCCGTTTAGGCATAGATTTGGCCCAGGACATAAAAGGCGATGTCAAAGGTGTTTCCATGGATATCGGCAGAAGTCCTAGTGAAAATAGGGAAGGCGATTTATTGGGCAAGCTGTTTGACTTAGCTTCTAAGCACGGCAGCCATAATCCGGGATCATTCGATGTTGCCCTTAAAGATCCTGAGGTTTTTGCCTTGGCGGTTAGTTCTTTCCAAGCTAATCTGGAAAAATATCAGTTGACTATGATAAAAAAGTCGCTTGGTTTATCCTGAGGCTACCTGTTTTAGGATTTCAACATGTTCACTAAGGGATTTATCCCACAACAAACCAAAAATTACTTTAAAAGTCTGGGCGATATCTTTATTGTAAATAGAGGTTGATATTAATTGGTTTTTAAAGGAAGAAAGCACTACTTTGTCGCTATAAATAAGTATTTGAGAATGCAAAGAAAATATCTCTAGCGGCAAAATTCTGACTTGAACAAGCAGATTTTTTGCCTCTTCGATATAATTTAGGTTAACATAATCTTCTTTTGGTATTAGGGCGCGTACTTTAATGCCAAGAGAGGCTTGTTTTATTATGTGCTCATCAAGAAAATTGTTAATCTCCTTTCTGGACCTGTCAAATTCAGAGGCCATTATTAAAACCTCGCCTTGCTGTTTTAAAATATCGTCATAAATTAGCTTAAAACCCTCAATGCCCTCAAAATATTTTATGCCCGGTTTATTTAAGGACAGATTATAAGCACCGCTTAGGATGGGCATAAAAGCATAGAGTTCTCTAAGATTATCTTCTTGCTCTCTTTTTTTGATTTCGGCCCATTCAACAAGCTTTTGGGGCGGAGCCAATCTGTAAATTAACTTCTTTTTTCTGTCTATTTCTTCAACAACGCTTTTGCCTGTTAATGATTTTAAGATCATGTAAGTATTTGTGCGGGTTAATCCGGATTCCTTGGAAATGTCGCTGGCAATCATTTCGCCATGACCAAGCAGGGTACGGTATATTAGTACTTCATTTTTGTTTAAGCCAATGCTTTCCAAGACATCATTTTTCATAAAAAAGCTCTTTTTGTTACTTTTTTATAATAATTATTTTATATCAGATTGTCAATATTGGTTTGACAATCGAGGCATAACTAAAGATTCTGAGGCAAAATGTATTAATCCGTAATGCCATAAATATATTGACAAAATCAAGAACTTGTGCTACAATATTCCCGTCACTTTAAAAAACGGTAGACAGTGGTGGCAGCCTAAGCACATTCAAGAGAACTTAATAATCGACGCGGCAAGCGCAAATGGAATGAATCATAAAGCTTCAGGAGAGCTTTGGAAAAATCCAGCCATATTTTTGTCCGCCTTTGGCGGAAGTACCTTTGTATGGTGGATATCCAAAAGCGGTTGCCTTTTTTAATCAGTAGGACGCCTCGAAAGTTGGCTCCCTAAGTTAATCGAAGGGATAGAGGTTAAGCCGGCGAAAGAACCGATGCGCGGCTAGCTCCACGAATGTAGGGCAAGTATCCGGGGGATCCGAATTTAAGTCGATTAAAACCTTATAAGGAAAGGTCCTGTGGGATTGGAGCTAACCTGAAGTATCAGGAGTACCAAGGGAAAAATTTCAAACCCGCAATCGGATGGCTAAAACAGCTATCTACTTCAAGCCCACAGCCCCTTCAGTATAAGTAAATTAACAATAAACAACAAACAAACAACAATAAAAAAAAGAAATAAATATCGTTTGGCTTCTCGATGAGAGTGAAGAACTATAAGCAACTTGAACAAGAAAACGAACATTCATTAGCACTAAAAATAGGAGAGTGTTCGGCACATATTTTTAAACTAAAAATACTAATCTAACCTTCAAAAGAACGGCATAGTCATTGCGAGCTTACTAGCAAAGCAATCTAAATCGCCTTTTGCAGGTTAGAGGTTCAGATGGGGTTCAACTTCAGGAGGGTTGAATCCTCAAAGGAACTAACTATAGCAGGTAAATTGATAATTGAATAAAAAAAAAGTTACGTAGCGGAGGCGTCTAAAAAGAGGCTGATGAAGCTATCTAATTTTGAAGAAAATAAAAAAAACGTTGTTAGTTGTGGTTATTTCTCCTCCTTATTTCTATCTTGTCATTTCGAACTTGATTCAGAATCTACTTTGTAATTATTCCGGATTGGGTCCGAAATTACAGGAAAAGAAAAGGAGGTGAAAAGATTGGAATGGACATTAAAGAGTGGAGAATTTGTCGTAGACAGGTTCAATTCTCACCTCCACACTGGCTTGGAGGGGCTGCTTAAGGAAGCTCTCGGTAAGATTGAGAGCGAGGGGCGGCCCTTCATGGTGGAGGAGGTGAATTTTGGCCGAGTGGTCGGCGAGACGGTTTGCGTCGAGACTAGCGATCTCGACCAGATCGTATTTGCCCAGCGGCCAAGTAGGTTCGGGATTTCCAGGTTCGTCATGAACCGGCAGCCCGCACCATGCAGCGCTCTGGTGGTAATCCTGAAGAGGGCCGAAGAAGGATTTTATATCCTAATCTCGGCTTTTGTTGGGAGAAAGCCAGAGCCCGAACCCTGGGACCGGAATGCGACAGAAAGATCCGTCGAGTTCTGGAGCGGTCATGCTCTCATTTGGGGGCAAGAACCAGTGATCCAGGGTTCTGAGACCACGGTTTGTCCGTGGTAGTTTTACGGTGACTCACCACCGGCAAAAGCGTGGGGAGTGCCAGGCCGGTTGGTTTGCGACAATAGCTTACCAGTCGGGCGCTCAAACTCAGAGATCCAATTATTCAGATAAGGAGATGAAGTATTGAACTACTACGAGAAGATTAGTTCGATCTTGTCCGCGAACTTTGTGTTCACGGACGAGATAGCGCGAGTTTTTTCGCTGGCGTTTGCCGGCAGGAAGAACTGCATTGTTTTTGGACCTGGCGGGCACGCCAAGTCTGAGATGATCATGAAGGTCGTCCAGGAGCTCGGACTCGAGGACGAGACCTTCATTCAGTCTTTCGGAGAGGGCATGGATGAATCCCGTCTCTATGGAGGATTGAACTTTCGGAAGCTCGAGGAGGAAAAAGTCCTCGAGTACTACCCGGAGCGTTCGTTTCTCAATTACCGCATAGCGGTTTTTGAGGAGCTCTTTGATGCTCCCGCATCAGTTCTGTTAGCGTTGAAAGACACGCTGACAGCCGGGGAGCTCAGAAATGGTGCGCAACGATTCAAAAAGCGCACGGAGGTGATAATCGTCCCGACCAATAAAGAGCCGGGCGAGATATCTGAGCTGGGCGCCTCCGCTCATGCTTTGATCGAGCGCTTTCCACTGCAACTCAACTTACGGTGGAAGGATTACGCCGCAAAATCTTATCTCGCCATGTTTGAAAAAGTGGCGGGCAGGCTGGGGGGTCCGGTTTTAAACGGCTTTAAGGCCGTTTTGGCGGAAATCTTAGCCAAGGCGACAAGCGAAGGCAACTTCGTGTCGCCGCGCACCGCCGTGCATGCCTTTCAGGTGTGCCAGGCAAGTGCCAGCATGCGGGGCGCAAACGAGGTCCAGAAGCAAGATCTGACGGACCTCCGTTTTTTACCGGGTTTAGAAGGTCT
Organism: candidate division CPR2 bacterium GW2011_GWC2_39_10; assembly: GCA_000993275.1. Lineage (GTDB taxonomy): Bacteria > Patescibacteriota > CPR2 > CPR2 > CPR2 > GWC2-39-10. The sequence continues at coordinate 11,408 of LBVV01000029.1, forward strand.
CGCCGAGACCATTCAGGGCGAACTTGACGCCGCCATGAAGAGGGCCGCAGCTGAAAAAAACCTGGTAGCTGCGGAACAAAAGCTCCGTGAGTTACTAGGCGAACTCGGCCAGGCTGCTACGCCGATCAAGGCGTTGCAGGTGGCTAAAAAATTCGTTAATTTCGAGGACGAGGTTTCGTCTTTGAAGGTAACGGACGGTCTTTCGGAGCGGAGGAAACAAATCCGCGAGACCGTCGCCCAAAAAATCTCTGAGGCGCAACAACGCGCTCTGGAGAATACCCGCATCTAGTGAGTGAAAGGAGGTGGAAGGTGAATGTCACAGTTCACCTTTAGAACAAGTCCTCCTGCAACTTACATTCCGCCTAGTGCGGAAGAGATGCGGGAGGTGGCAAACAAGGTCCGTTTGGGGTCTTTTTCACGAGACCTCGTGACTGATCTATGCAATTTAGAGGCCGGCGGCAAAGTCAATCCTCCATCTTTTTACCGGGACACGGTAAGGGGACGCGAGGAGAACAAGCTTCCGGCTGCTGACAGCTCCGGGAATTGGAGACTTCTAAGCGGCTCGACTACTAAGAGTCGCCAGCAAGCGCTCCAAGACCGCATTGAAAAATCAATGCGGTATCACACGAATGTCTGTGACTTTTTGCAGTCACTGGACATTCAGAGTTACCCTGGAACTACGCCCCTAGAGAAGGCTATGAACCTTCTTAAACTCCTTGCTCAAAAGCAAGGCGGCAGCAGTGGCGGAGAAGGCGGGGAACCGCTCCCGCTCTTCACGGAGAACGACCAATCCGAGAAGGTTGGAGAGGAATTAAATCGTCTGATGGACGAGATTGATAATCTGTCAGATGATGAAAAAGCCCTTTTGGACCCGGAAGATAAGTCGGGATCCGGCAAGAGCGAAAACGGGGATGAGAATCTCCAGAAGATGAAGTTAGCCGAGGATTTCTTGAAGGGTAAAGAGATTATGCTCCAAATCTCCAGGAACCTCGACAAGCTTACTCGTATGCAGGTAAGGAAAAGCAAGAAACAACTTCCCGACCCGGCAGGCGAAGAAATCCGGCAGCGGCCAATCGCTCATATGGGAGAGATGAGCCGGATGACCAAGTCTGAGTATGCACTTCCTAGTGTTTACCGGACTTACCGGATCGTTACCCATGCTTCCCAAGTGAGGGAGCGGGTGACCACCATCGAAATGAAGCAGTTGTTGTACATTATTATCGATTGCAGCGGTTCGATGGGGCAAGGCCAGCGCATTTACAAGGCTGGCGGAATATTGATAAACCGTCTTAAGGCGGTCATCGCCGGAGAGGCTGAACTTTACGTTCGCCTTTTCGATACTCAGCTAAAAGAGGAGCATCATGCTTCGACGGCAGCTGAGGCCAAGGAGCTGATCAAGCATTTCACCGAGAAGAACTACTCCGGCGGGAGTACGGATATCTCGGGCTGTGCAAAGTTAGCCCAGGAAAGGATTGAGGAGATCATCAGCCAGGGCAGCACTTATCGTCCAGAGCTGGTCGTCATCACTGACGGCGATGATCAAATCAATGTGACCACAAAGGATTTTGTAGGCACTAAGATGCATGCTTTTGTGGTGGAATGCGCCAACAAGGCATTAACGGACCTCGCGGTTCAGACTGGCGGCGTTGGCATTGGCAACCTTTAAAGGAGGTGATACGGTTTTGGACCGTGGTCCGCCGTAAAAAAGTGAACTCCTCGCGGTCCGGCAATGGCCGGATAAGTGGCTCGACAGGGCGGAGCGCTGAACGCACGGGGATAGGTTACTGGTTTGACCAAGACAAAAACCAGCCGCAGGAGAAGACAGGCCCCTGTCTCTTACTTCTGCCTCTTGTCTAAAATAGGCAAGATGGGTCTTATGGCCGGAAGCAAAACCATGACATCCTTCGGTACCGGAAGGTGATAAGTCGAGGGCGGGATTCTTTTCCGTAAGCCGGAGAGGCAAAGACGCGGACAGCGTTAAGTTCAGGCGGTTAAATGCAGACAAATGATCTGCGGTGGTACCGTTAAAACAAAAACCACAATGGGTGGGGAGCGTTCCTATTTGGCACTTGCTGAATATCTGGCTCGAAGCCGGACCATCCACAATAGTAGCAAAACAAAACAAAGGAGGTGTTTGGGTTGGATCGTGGTCCGCCTGAAATTGAGGCTTAAGCCTGTTCCGACACAACCAACAGGACGGCCTTAAAATAACATCGTCATTCTCTAGTACTGGGTTTATCGGTCGGCAGTTGTAAGCTAGAGACGGTACTCTATTACCGGAAGCCCTAAGAGGCATTGGACGCGCCCGCGAAAAAGGCAAGCGGTTTAATTTTCAAGAAAAATTCTTGAAGCATGGTACCGCTAAAATAAAAACCATAACGGATGGGGAGCGTTCCTATTTAGCTTAAGGCTAAATATCTGGCTCGCAGCTAGACCACCCGCAAACCAAAAAAAGCCACCAGAAAATAGCAATTCATTCGGGAGAATGAATAAAATAAGCTAAATTCTTGTGATTACACAGAGCCAACAATGTCAGGAAAAGATATTTGTATTGTAAATGAATAACCCAAAGAGTTATCGGGATTAACATCCCTTTGCAATCTTTATCTTTCCTGACTACATACAGATCTGACGGAATTTAGAGCCCAAGCTCTTCGGACGAAAAAAACAATTCCAAAAAAGTTTTAATATCAATAGCAACCCATTCGCGAGAATGTGTAACAAGCTAATGTTATTAAGACCATAAATAGATTCAGAGTGATTACCCGCTAGGGTCTGAATGAAAAAAAGCATCACAAAAGCCAACAAAAGGAGGAAGACTAAATGATTTTTCAAAAAAATCAAGCCAACAGTCTTCCTCCCTCTTTCAAATCAATAAGCAATAAGTAAGAAACAATCGAACAAAACCCACAGACGTAACCTAAAATTTAGGTAATGCAAAAAGGATCATTTAAGAACAGTCCAAAGTAAGACAATTTTGGGTTGGGTTTAAAACGCAACTGATCCTTGCCAAAAAAACAAATTTAAGGGCGGTGTAAATGATTCTGTGATCGGAAACTATACAATTTTTAGAGTCATTTAAGTTCGCAGTCAGCCTTAAAAAATCTCCAAAATATGCTATTATGAACCCACTAACCTGCCTGTAAGGAAAGTCGGATTTTTGTATAATAGATTTTACCAAAATCCACTCCTGGACTTGCCTTACCGGCAGATTAGTAAAAACAACCCTCTTTTAGGGGGTTGTTTTTTTTATGTCTTTCTAATGATTAGGATGGCATATTGATAAGCTTGATTTGTTAGCTGTAATTTAGTAGTCTTTAAAAATAATATGGAAGAAAAAATGTCGGAACAAAACCATCACTTTTCAGATAAAGACCAAATGCCAAGCATTTCGCCGGACGATAAAAAAGATGAGTTTGAAGTAGGTGCTCAGCAAATAATGAACGACTATCCGGGGATAAGCAGAGAAGAAGCGGCCGAATATTGTAGATTGCATCTTGACCGCAACAGAAAAAACGGTGAGGCTAAGTCAAGGTATGAAAAGGACTTTGGAAACACTGAGGCGGAATATATGATAATGGATTATCTCGAATCGCTAAAAATTGTTGAAAGAACTGAGTTGGCTACATCGTATGAGGATCTTGTAGAAAAAGTTGATGGCTGGGTGGAGTTTTGCATGCCGGGCGAGGCAGACGGGAATTTGATATTTGGAATTCAATGCACCATGAGTTCTGTAAAAGGAGCGGTACCTAAGGATGCAGAAAAAGAAATTAGGCCTAACGCAAAGATTAAGGCAAAATATCCCGAGATCTTAAACAGCGTAATATGTATAAAAATTGATAAAAAACATGTTGAGATTGCCGATAATGCAAGAAAAAGCAGTATTGACGAGAAGCGGTTGGCAGATTGTTTGCCGTCCGAAACTAAAAACTCTATAATAAGACAACTTATTGAAGGACTTACCCCGCAACAAAAAAGAATTTTTCTTGAAGCGTATGTACATAACTAATTTATGCACTTAAACTTAAAAAAGAAAGAGGCAACTCACCGTTGAGTTGCCTCTTAGCGGTTACATGCGTTTTGATATTTTAATATATCGTTATAACCGCTATCTTGTCCTTGCTCCGCGATGTAATTTGGCTTCCATTCTGGTCAGTCGTGGCATCTACAAAATTATTCTCCTCTTCCTTTTCGATTATGGCTTTTGTCAGCAGACGTATTATCCGTTGACGATTTTCTTGTGAGGGTCTTTTGAGATTTCTCAACTTATAATCACCCCCCGTGCGGCTACTATCAGCAGTAACCACCTTTTTCTTTCTTTCGCGGAGAAAGGACAGTCATAATAACATATTTTGTAGAAAAAATCAAGATCAAAATGCTGACCCACGTGCACTTTTTTTAAATCCCTTGTTTTTCGAAGTCTATGCATACAAAATGGATAGCAAAACAAAAGTAATCTTTGGAGAAAAACAAAAG
>LBVV01000030.1 GCA_000993275.1 candidate division CPR2 bacterium GW2011_GWC2_39_10
AACGACAAACAAAAAAATTTTGGATGAGGCTTATTATCATCGTTATGCGGTGGGGGCTTTTAATGCGCCTAATTTGGAAATTGCAACTGCCATTATTGAGGCGGCGGTGGAGCTAAAATCGCCGGTTATTGTTGAGGCTTCAAAAAAAGAAATGCATCATGCGGGGGCCGAATATTTGGCGGCTATTGTTAGAAAAGCGGCCGAGAAATATAAAATTCCGATCTCCATGCATTTAGATCATGGTGATAGCTACGAAACGGCCGTTGAAGCCATTGAGGCCGGTTTTACTTCTGTCCATTTTGACGGTTCGGCGTTGCCCTTTATTGAAAATCTAAGGATAACCAAAAAAGTGGTCGCTTATGCCCACAAACACGGAGTTTCGGTTGAGGGTGAAGTAGGTAAAGTTTTAACTCCTTCCTTTCAAGGGCAGGACTCAAATAAAAAAGACTTTTTTACCGATCCGGAGCAGGCCAAACAATTTATCAACGAGACCAAAATTGATTCCTTGGCAATTTCTATTGGCACATCTCACGGAGCGTATAAAGGTGATACCAATTTAGACATAGACCGATTGGGTAAAATCAATCAGCTATGCCATATTCCTTTGGTTTTGCATGGCGGATCAATGGTGCCGTATGACCAACTAAAACAAGCCATTTTTAACGGTATTGCCAAAGTCAATATAAATACGGAGCTTCGTTTGGCTTTTTCTAACACCATTAGGGATAGATTAGAAAAAGACCCGGCAGAATACGTACCCTATAATTTTCTGGGAGCGGCTAAGATTGAGGTTAGAAAAGTGGCAGAAGACAAAATACAGGAATTCGGCAGCGAAGGAAAAGCAAAATAGTTAATTCAAAATTCAAACATCAAAAATCAAAATGATAAATAAAAAATCAAAATTTGATAGTAGAATAATATAAAAAAAGCAGGAATGAATTATGAGTGAACAATTATCTTACAATATAAACCCATCTGATACGGAAAAAAAAGAAGCTGAGCAACCTACTTCCGTTGCTATTCAATCTGGCGAAACTGAGGCTAAAATTGTTCCGGAAAAGGGTTGGACTTCTGAATTTTCATATAAAGGCGAATCCTTATTTTACGCTGTAGGGGATTTTTCGGGGAAAAGTGTTAGGGGTGGTAATTTTCCCGCATTTCCAAATTTTGGTCCCGATACATTGCTGGGGCAACACGGTTTTGCAAGAAATAATGCGTGGACATGGGACAAGCAGACTGAAAATTCTGTCGAGCTTTCCTTTAAGCCCGGAAATGTAAAAGATAGAGAGCTAGATAATCTTTATCCTTACGATTTTGAAAATAAAATGAATATCTCTGTTGGCGATAAAAGCATAAAATATGATTTTTTGGTTAAGAATAACGGAGATAAAAAACTTCCCACAACGCTTGGGTTCCATCCTTTTTTTGCCATAGATAACGATATCGAAAAACAAGTTACTACAAATTTGGAAGGTTTTAACTTGGAAGGTAGGACATGGGAAAAAAGCAAAGATGGCCATTTGTCACTGCCTCTTTATGATATTCCGGAAAGCGGTTTAATTGAAATTAATGTCCCCGGAAAAGGAACTTTTAAGATGAATGTCAGTCCTGAATTTAAAAAGGTTTTAGTGTGGAAAGAGATCGGAGCAGATTTTTTATGTTTCGAACCGATCATAGCTCTAAACGAAGACGACATTACCAATAATGCCATCAATGTCGAGGGGATGAGATTAGACGTTGATCCGAAATCAGAAGTAAATCTTGGAATGGAAATTAGTTTTGAGTCGGAGGAATAGAATTTTTAAATTATAATTTCAAAATTACAATGTTTTAAATCTAAGAATAAAATATAAAGTATGGGAGCCATGAATAAAATAGGAGTGAATAAATTTTTCTTTCTGTATTCTAAATTCTTATGTAATGGAACTAAGCTCTGAAGTTACATTAATGTAGTTCTCCACCCCGATTTATCGGGGTCGAACAATATCGAAGTGTGCAAGCCGCGGGAATGACACATTTTGTTTATTGCTTATTGTTATTTGTTTATTATTTTAATTTGCATTTGAACTTTTGCTGGGAGTTGATATAATTTTAAAAGGAGCATTATATTTAATTTTTAAATTTGAAAAAAATAAGGAGGGTTTTTATGGCAGACGGCGATAAACATATTTTGTGGTTTTCTGAAGTTGGCAAGGGAGATGGGGCAACAGTTGGAGGAAAAGGAGCTAATTTAGGGGAGTTATTAAAGGCGGGAATTCCGGTGCCTAACGGTTACAATATAACCGCTCAGGCATATTTTTATTTCTTGGAGAAAGCAGGACTAAAAGAGCCAATAACCGAAATCTTAGATGGTTTGGATGTGGAAAACTCCAAAGACTTGCAGGAAAGAGCCGAAAGAGTTCAGGCGTTAATAGAAAAAGCAACGATGCCGGAAGACTTAAAAGCGGCAATAATTGAAAACTATCATAAATTAAAAGGCGATAGGGATAAACTTTATGTGGCGGTTCGAAGTTCGGCAACTGCCGAAGATTTAGCGGACGCTTCATTTGCCGGACAGCAGTCAACCTATTTGAATGTAATTGGTGACGAAGGCGTGTTAGAAGCGGTGCAAAAATGCTACGCTTCCCTTTTTGGCGCCAGAGCAATTTACTACAGAGAAGATAAGGGTTTTGGTCAACTTGAAGTTGGGATAGCGGTACCGGTTCAGGAAATGGTTGATGCCGAAAAAGCCGGCGTAATGTTTACCATTGACCCGACCAACAATGACCTTGATCCCCTGAAGGCCAATGCCAACTTCCCCGACAACCCCGCTGGTTGACAAAAGCACTATGCAAATTTCTGCCAAGGAAATTCATAAGCAAACTTGGATGCTAACTAAAGAATCAGGATCTTCCGATACTGACGATCCGGCAAGCTTACAAAAAGCCGCTCAGCCGGTTTCTGTTGATATGCAGGATAAACAAAAATTAACCGATGAAGAAATATTAGAGCTTGCAGAAATTGGCAAGAAAATTGAGGCTCACTATGGCAAACCTCAGGATACCGAATTTACGGTCTATAAAGGAAAGGTTTATATGGTTCAATCTCGTCCGGTAACAACCTTGGGCGATGCCTTAGAAAAAAGGGAGCAAGAAACGGCAGCGGCCGGTACTACGGCGGCAGCTCCGGTAGAACCGGTATCAGCAACCGCTTCGGCTCCTGCTCCTGCGGCTCCTCAAGTTGCAACAACTACCGAAAAAGAAGTTGTTTTAAAGGGATCGTCTGCTTCGGCCGGTCTTGGCGGTGGTCCGGTAAAAATTATTCATTCACCTTCAGAAATAGATAAGATTTTAGAGGGCGATGTTTTGGTTACCGAAATGACAACGCCGGATTATGTTCCGGCTATGAAAAGAGCTTCAGGTATTGTTACCGATGCCGGTGGCAGAACCTGTCATGCGGCTATTGTTTCCAGAGAACTTGGAATTCCTTGCGTGGTTGGCACCGAGACGGCAACCGAAACCTTAAAAGCTTACGATGCGGTTACAGTTGATGGCTCCAAGGGTCTTGTTTACAAAGGGTTGCTTGCCGAAGCCGCGCCTCAGCCTGCAGCAGTGCCGGGACAAGCGGCTGCCGGTCCGGCTCAGGTTATTGAAATGGTTAATGAGCCAATTACAGCCACCAGGGTTTACTTAAATCTTGGCGAGCCGGAACTTGCCGAAGAAATGGCCAAGAGAAATGTGGACGGTGTAGGACTTATGAGAGCGGAATTTATTATTATGGAATATATCAAAGAACATCCAAGAAAAGCTTATAAGGAAGGCAGAAGCGAGGAGTGGACAGATAAATTAGCCGAAGGGTTAGAAAAAATGGCATCGGCATTTTACCCTCGTCCGGTTGTTTACAGGGCAACGGATTTTAAAACAAATGAATATCGAAATCTTCCGGGCGGCGAAGACGAACCGCACGAAGAAAACCCGATGATCGGTTACAGAGGATGCTTCAGATATATGAAAGAACCGGAATTATTCAACATGGAACTTGAAGCAATAAAGAAGGTTAGAAAAAATAATCCGAATCTTCATTTAATGATTCCATTTGTAAGAAGAGTGGACGAGTTCATGGCGGTTAAAAAATTAGTTGAAGATTCCGGTTTAAAGCGCGGCCCGGACTTTAAGCTTTGGATTATGGTTGAAGTTCCGTCTACGGTGTTCTTAATTGATAAGTTTATAGAATGCGGCATCGACGGCATTTCAATCGGGTCAAATGATTTAACCCAACTTATTCTGGGGCTGGACAGAGATTCCTCAATTGTGGCTGAAGAATATGACGAAAGAAATGAAGCGGTTCAAATTGCTCTAAAGAGAATCATTGAAGTTTGTCGAGACAAGGGCGTTACGGCTTCAATTTGCGGTCAAGCACCATCGGTTTATCCAGAAATAACGGAAAAATTGGTTGAATATGGCGTAACCTCAGTTTCAGTCAGCCCGGATGTAATTGATTCCACCAGAAGATTGATCGCTTCAGTTGAAGAAAAACTGCTGCTTCGGGAGCTTGCGGAAGTTAGGAAGAACTTTCACATATGATAAAACGCTTTGTTGTTTTGCTAACTGCATTTTTTGTTTCTCTTTTCCTGCTTGGGTCAGTGCTTGCTTCTAGCGAAGAGGTTTCTATTGGCCTATCTTACCAAGGCAGTGTATATCATAACCACAAGAAGATAGTGGAAAAAGAAGCTCATTTAGTGGGAACGGCAAAACCGAAGTCGGAAGTTTTGCTTATTATTAGGCAGGGTGGCCAAGTTGCAGAAAGAAAAACATTAACTTCTGACGTAAGGGGAGATTGGGCTTATAATCTGGTAAATCTTCAAGACGGAGATTATGAAATTGATGCTCAGCAAAAAGACGAAAAAGGTAGCTACTCGAATCCTGCTTCCCTAACAGTTACTATAGACAGCAATCAAGATCCAAACCGAGAGGAATATACAAAAATAGCTTGTTATGTTTTTGGCATAATCTTGGTTGCCGGTACCGGTACTACGCATTATCTAAGGAGTCATAAGAAGAAGAATAAAAGTAAAAAGAAAGTAAAAACCAAAAAGAGTTAGTAATTGAACGATCAAAATTTATTAACAAGACAAGGGGATGACCAAGCGGCGTCAGCCGGTAGTTTTGATAGTGACCAAAAAAACTCGGATGACGGCACTTATACAGGATCAAATTATCAAGCGATAATTGGTGACGATTTTAGTATTGATGATGTATCGGTCGATTCGGGAATTAAAGTAGAAGAAAAGGATGAAGAAGACAGGGAAAATTTAGATGCCGAGTTTATTGGTGAAAATTATCAAAAATTAATAGCCCAAGACTATGACAAGCAAGAAAATTCCAAACCCCTAGAAGAAAAAGCTGAAAATACAGTTTTTCAAGTACCCGTAGAAGATGAAGCTATGGATCCGGTTTTGGAAGATAAAATAAAACGCATTGAAGACGAACTGCCTCATATTGAAATAGTGCCCGAAAAAAAAGAGGATGATGAATCTGCTGAAGTTAAGGAAGAAACGGAACCGGACTGGCAAGCGTCAGAAGTTACGGAATCGGAGCCGGTTATGGAAGAAGCTGGAGAAAAAACAGAACAAACCAGCACATCGCCAGTCTCTTTTAACTCTTGGATCTCCGATTTGTCAGAAGCAAACCCGTCAAGCGATTCTCCTTATGGCGATAGTGGGGATGGTAGTATACTGGACTTACGCAAACCTACCACACCTCCCAAACCAAACCAAGCGGCTAAAATCCCTTTTTCTCCTGTCAGCGTATCTACGGATATGCTTCCAGTAGAGAAAAGAGATTTTATCTCACTTGATAGTAAAAGAAAAGAATAAATCGGTGCCCGATACCACGGATAATGACAATAGTTTTAACAATATGGCGGCTGATTACGGTAAAAACACTTCTTCTGCTAAGCCATCGGACGATAATAACATGGCAAGTGTTTCTGCAGTGCAAGACCAAAATGATGTGCCGGACGATGCTGTTTTGACCAATGCCAATGATAATAAGGACATTACTTCTTTGCAGAGCTTAGAAGATTTAATTGATAAAGAGATTGGACAAGAAAAGGGCAGTTTGGAAACAATCAGCGAAGAAATTGCTGCCGTCCAAACGAATGCTCCTGTTTTCGCGGAACTAAATGCAGCTTTGGGTGATTTAACGGGTTCGATTTCAGAAAGCCCAACAGTAGATACCGGAGCTTCTTTAAGCTCAGGACTGGATAGCGCCGTAGCCGCTTTAGCGGGTCAGGGCTCTTCTTTAGACAGTGCGGTTTCGGGTTTAAATCAAAACGTAAATGAGCAAGAAGCTCCGGTACAAAAAGCTTTTGATGCTTCAAAAATTGATTTTCATTTTGCCTCAGTTGAAGACAAAAAACCTAAGAATTTTTTTGATAATATTATTCATCCGGGTGATAAGCCGCCAAGCGCCACGCCCGACTTGCAGAGCGAGGTTGGTAAAGATATCAAGCCTTTAGACTTTGGCAATAAGCTGATGCCGGAAAACGAACAGCCGGTAAACTCGCCAGCGCCAAAGCCCTCGATGTTCAGTTCGCCCAAAGAGGCAAACGCTGATTTTATAAAAGAAATAGAGGCAGCAGAGGAAAAGAAAATGGAGGCGATTAGGGATAAAAACAGAGAATTGCCGCCAATCATTAAAAGTAGCGGACCGGATGCGAAAGTTATTCAACCTCAAGGTCCCGGAGATACCACAAACGAAACAGTAATAGACAGAAGTGCGGTTGAACCTTCTTCTTCTCTTCCACCGGTTCCGGCAGCTGCTATGCCCCCATCTCCCGTCCGGCCATCCATTGCCGCTACAGCAGGACTAAACCCTAATCCGGTTTCAAGTCAGCCAACTACATCCAGACACTTCGATTTTTCGGCAGATGCTAATAACATAATTCTTCCGCACGAAAGAGTAGACGTAAAAAAGATTGTAGTAAAAATAATCTATGGTTTAATATTAGTTGTCTTTGTGGTAGTTTTAACCTATCTTGGTTTTAAATTTTGGAAACAAACTAAATAAGGAAAATGAATATGGCAAAAATTAAAGAAATTCTTGGCCGTGAAATTTACGATTCTCGAGGAAATCCTACTGTAGAAGCGATTGTTTTTTTAGAAAATGGCATAACGGCTAAGGCCAGTGTACCGTCAGGTGCTTCCACCGGAGTACATGAGGCCTGCGAGCTTCGAGATGAAGATGGTTTTGGCGTTAAAGCTGCTGCCTCAAATGTTAGTAAAATTTCCAATGCTTTAAAAGGAAACGAAGTATGGAACCTAACCGAACTTGACAAGGCAATGATTGCTTTAGACGGAACCGAAAATAAATCTAACTTAGGGGCTAATGCCATTTTGGGGGTTTCTTTAGCATTGGCAAGGGCTGCAGCAATAGCAAAGGGCGTTCCTTTATATAAGCACCTTCAGGATTTTTATGAATTTCCCCAAAAATACGTTGCTCCCAAACCGCTTTTAAATATCTTAAATGGCGGCAAGCATGCGGACAATAATGTTGATGTTCAGGAGATGATGGTTGTGCCGGTTATGGGAAACAATTTTGAAGAAAGGATGGCTGCCGGGGCAAAAATTTACCAGTCTTTGAAAAAAGTTTTAAGAGACAAAAAATTGGCAACCATGGTTGGTGACGAAGGCGGTTTTGCGCCAAATTTAGCCGATAATGAGTCCGGGATAGCCTTACTAACCGAGGCTATCAGTGAAGCGGGATTTAAACCCGGCGAAGATGTTTTTATTGCCCTAGACGTTGCTTCTACCGAATTATTTAGCGATGGCAAGTATGTCCTTAGTTCTCAAAATTTAACGCTTACTTCTTTGGAGATGACTAAGATGTACGCCGATTGGATTAAAAAATACCCGATTTTTTCAGTGGAGGATCCTTTAGCGGAAGACGATTTTGACGGTTGGGAAAATTTAACAAAGGAACTAGGGGATATTGACGGCCGAAAAATTCAAATTATAGGAGACGACCTTTTTGTTACGAATCCGGTCAGAATTAAAGAAGGCATAGAGAGGAATTTGGCAAACGGTGCAATTATTAAAGTCAATCAAATTGGAACGCTCTTAGAGACTGTGGAAGCTATAAAAATGCTTCAAAAGGCCAATTTTCAACCAATCATTTCTCATCGTTCGGGGGAGACTACCGATGATTTTATTGCCGACCTAGTTATTGCTTGCGGCTGCGGTCAAATTAAATCCGGCGCTCCGGCGAGAGGTGAAAGAGTTGCAAAATATAACCGTATACTAGAAATTGAGCGCAATATAAAAGAAAATCGAGGAGAATTGTTATAAAGTGCTGCCCAGTTTAAGTCTTTTTAAAATAATAACTGTCGGGTGGCAAATTTTTATCCAAAAACCTTGGCGGAACTTTTTTTTGATTTGCCTGCCTTACGGGTTTAGCCTCTTGGTTCTTAATTTGATTGCTGCTCGTTTGCCCGAACTTGGCTTTACTCCTCAGCAAATCTTAAAAGCCATTAATACTCCGGAAATGACGCGAGTGGCTTTAGCTTCGCTGGTTGCGGCGATCATTAATGTTTTTACAAGCACCTTAAGTCAGCTGCTGTCGTTTCGGATTGTTGATACCTACTTTTTAGGTAAAGACTTGGATCTTTTGTCTTTTGTTAAATCTAAATATTTGGGGTTGCTTTGGGTCAATGCGCTAGCTTATCTAATAATTATTGGCGGGTTTATTCTTATCCTGCCCGGTATCTACTTTGCCTACGTATTTTTATTTGCCGGCCTTAACTATTTAATAAAAGAAGAAAAAGGTCTAGCGTCTCTAAGGCAAAGCAAATATTTTATGAAGACTCATGGGCCGGAATCGGTTTTTATGGCAATTTTAGTCCTTTTCTTTTTAGTGCTTATTCTTCTGCCGCTATCATTCATCCCTTACGTCGGTCAAACCCTAAATTTGGCACCGGCAATGTTTTGGTTTTATTCAAGCCTCTACTTACTTTATTTTAAAGGTGCTAAAATAGAGATGTTGAATAAGCAGAAAAAATAAAAAACATATAAATGAAAAACAAAAAAATACTTTTTGTAATAATAGACGGTTTGGGTGACCGCCCCGTAAAACAACTTAAAGGACGGACGCCTTTGGAGGCGGCGAAAAAGCCAAATTTAAAATTAATGGCGTCTCATGGGCTTTGTGGCATGCAAAATGCTTTGCCGCCTAGTGTCTATCCCACCTCTGAAGAAACGCATATAGCACTTTTTGGCTACGATTATAAAAAGGCTTGGGGATAAATGCGCCACTAGACAAAGGCGATTTGGCTTTTAGGGTGGATTTTGGGACTGTTGATGAAAATTTAAAAGTAATTGACCCGAGAGCCGGCAATATACAGGATATTAAAGATTTTGTCCAAGTTATTGGCAGAAGAAAAATTGACAACTTGGATTTTAAAGTTTATCCGGGACTGGCTCATAGGGGAGTGCTAATTATTAAAGGGGCAAATTTAAGTCATCGCATCCATTCTCATTCTACCGTTATTTCCGATACGGATCCCCACAAGGCGTTGCCCCACAAGAAAAATGTTAAAGTTTTAGTGCCGCAACCCCTAGAATCATCTTTAGCGGCGCTAACAACTGCCAAAGCTTTATGGAAATATCAACAGGAAGTCCACCAGTTTTTAAAAGATCATCCATTAAATAAAAAAAGAATGGCGCAAGGACTATTACCCGTTAATTATTTGTTAACAAGAGGTTGCGGTTCTTATTTTAAAGTTGATGATTTTAAAACAAGATATGGACTAAAGGCGGCCTGTGTTGCCGGAGCTCCATTGTATAAAGGTATCGCTAGTTTCCTCGGCATGGATGTTATTAAAGTTAAAGGGGCGACGGGTCTTTATAATTCAAATTACAAGGCTAAAGTTAAGGCAGCAAAAAAGGCTTTAAAAAAATACGACTTTGTTTATCTTCATTTCAAGGCAACCGATACAGCCGCAGAGGAGCTGGGTGATTACAATTTAAAGAAAAAATTAATAGAAAGAATCGACAAAGAGATGGGAAGTGTGAGAAAATTAAGAGGAGTAATAACTTTCGTGTCCGGAGATCATACAACCGCATGTGAGGTTAAAGATCATGTGGAAGATCCGGTGCCGTTTCTATTATATGACGGAGGAAAAAATAGAGACGGAATTGCCGATTTTGGCGAAACCAGTTGTCGGTTCGGTTCATTCAAAGAACTTCGGGGCAAGGAAATATTTGCCCAAATTTTAAAGCGATCCGGGAGGGTGAACTAATGCTTGATATTGTTTCTATCGGTGGCTGCAGCAGTGACATTTTTTACAAAACTGCAGAAGGAAAAATTTTAAAGGATAAGAAACAGGATTTTTTGGCTTTTGAATATGGCAGCAAAATTATTCCCGAAGATACTTATTTTACTTATGGCGGAGGTGGTTATAATTCTACCAGAAATTTTGCAAGGTTGGGGCTAAAAACAGCTCTTGTTTCTAGTGTTGGCAGCGAAGATACGGGAACAGTAATTTTAAAAAATTTAAAAGCGGCAAATATTGGCTCCCAATTTTTAAATAGATCGACAAAACTTCATACGGCCTTATCTTTTGTTGTTGTTGATGGCAAAGATCATGTTTTATTTACCTATCGAGGGGCAAACGATGATTTGAAAATAGAAAATTGGAAAGGATTAAAAAATGCCAAATGGTTTTACATCTCCTCTCTTTCCGGACATTCTCATATGCTGATACCTAAAATATTTAAGTTTGCTCGCATGAATAAAATTAAAATCGCTTGGAATCCGGGATCGGTGCAATTAGAGGAAGGGTATGGTCATTTGGCTCCCTTTTTGAAAGAGACGGATATTTTAAGTTTAAACAAGGAAGAAGCTAAAGAATTAGTAAAATCAGCTAAATCAAAAGTAGATAAAAAAGACACGAAAAGTATTCTAGCAGAAGTAAAATCGTTTGGGCCCAAAATTGCCATTATTACTTGCGGCAGGCAGGGAGCCTATGTATGCGATGGCTTTGCCGATTATTTTCAAAAGTCTTTGTCGGCGGAAATTATTGATACAACGGGTGCCGGAGATGCATTCGGTTCCACTTTTACGGCTTGTCAAATAATGGGTCTTTCTATTGAGGTGTCCATGCAAAAAGCAGCTAAAAATGCTGCTTCCGTTGTTGGCAGATGGGGGGCAACGGAAGGGCTTTTAAAGAGATCGGATTTATTAAAATGAAAAAAGAGTTGTTGTTTCATCCAAAATCAATTGCAGTAATAGGCGCTTCCAGGGAATCGGATAAGCTGGGATATTTAGTTTTAGCAAACATAAAAAGATACGGATATAAAGGAAAAGTGTTTCCGGTAAATCCGAAGGCAGAAGAAATCCTAGGTTATAAATGTTATCAAACGGTTCATCATGTTCCCGAGAACATTGATATGGCGGTCATTTTAATTCCTGCCCCTTTTGTGCCGGATATTGTTGAGCAATGCGGCATTAAAGGCATTAAGACCGTTATTATTATTACGGCCGGTTTTAAAGAAATTGGCAAAGAAGGCAAAGAGCTGGAAGATAGAATAATTGAAATTGCCGAAAATCACCGGATTCGCATTTTAGGACCTAATTGTTTGGGATTTATTGATACCTATCAAAAACTAAATGCTTCTTTTGCCGAAAGTATGCCCGAAAAATACGATGTCGCTGTTTTCTCCCAGTCCGGAGCTGTTTGTACCTCAATTCTAGATTGGGCTAATTTAAATGGTATCGGTTTCTCTAGATTTGTTTCTTTGGGCAACAAGTCGGATATAAACGAGAATGATTTACTTTCCGAATGGGAAAACGACAAAGCGGCCAGGGTAATACTTGGTTATTTGGAAGGCATCTCTGACGGGCCAGAATTTATTAAAAGAGCCTCTAAAATTACCGAAAAAAAACCTCTTATTATTTTAAAGGCGGGTATTACCGGTGCCGGTGCTAAGGCTGCGGCCTCCCATACCGGAAGCCTGGCAGGTTCGGAGACTGCTGTTTCGGCTGCTTTTAAAAAAGCCGGTATCATAAGGGCCAATTCATTGGAAGAATTATTTGATTATGCCAAGGTTTTCGCCTACCAGCCGCTAATAAAAGGAAACAAAATAGCTATCGTTGCAAATGCCGGCGGTCCGGCGGTTATGACCACGGATGCGGTTATTGAAAGTAATTTAGAACTTGCAAAACTTTCGCCCATAACCTCTGCTTATTTAGAGAGAAAATTACCGCCAATTGCTTCTAAGAAAAATCCAATTGACGTTGTTGGAGACGCAAAGGCGGATAGATACAAAGTGGCTTTGGAGGCAACTTTGGCCGATAAAGGCGTTGACGGAGTCGTTGTCATTTTAACTCCTCAAATTACAACCGAAGTAGAAGAAACAGCCAAAATAATTGTTGCGCTCTCTAAAAGATATAATAAACCGGTGGTTGCGGCATTCATGGGCGGTAAAAGGGTGGAATCGGGCCTTAAAATATTAAATGACAATAAAATACCGGCATTCAATTTTCCGGAAAGGGCTGTTCGGGTGTTGGAGGCAATGTATCAGTATAGAAATTACTTAAATGAGCGCCCAAACTATAAAGCAGCTTATTTTGATAAAGATAAAGATCGGGTTTCATATTTAATTAATCAAGCTGAAGCGGCAGGCATTTCTAACTTGGGCGACTCTCTAGACAGTTTGGCGTCAAAAATTTTAAAATCATATGGGATTAAGGTGGCAAAAAGCATGATGGCAAAAACAGCAGAGGAAGCGGCTGAGGCGGCAGCAGTAATTGGTTTTCCGGTGGTTTTAAAAATTACTTCTCAAGATATTTTGCATAAAACTGATGTTGGCGGCATTAAAATTGGTTTGAATAACAAAGTTGAAGTTAAAGAAGCTTTTAAAGAAATAATAAATAGCGTAAATTCAAAAATGCCGGAAGCCAGGATAGAAGGAATAACTGTTTATCATATGGTTAGAAAAGGGCAGGAAGTAATTGTGGGGGCTAAGCGCGATCCGGTATTTGGGCCGGTTATTGTGTTTGGTCTTGGCGGAATTATGGTTGAAGTTTTACACGACGTGGCTTTTAGAATTGCTCCGGTTTCTTTAAGGGAAGCAGAAGAAATGATTGAAGAAACCAAGGGGTCCAAATTATTAAAAAGTTTTAGGGGCGGCGAGGCATACGACATTGAAGCTATTGCCGATACAATTTTGCGGTTGTCGCATTTAATGATCGATTTCTCCGAAATAGAAGAAATAGATATTAATCCCTTAAGGGTAAATGAAAGAAACAAAGGCGTTATCGCTCTAGACGTTAAAATGGTATTAAAAGAAAAAAAGCTTGTTCAATGAAGAAAATATTTATTCATGTAGTTATTTGGTTATTTTGCATTAATTTATTTGCCATTGCAGTTAATAACCGCCTTAATTTAAATGAGGATAGTGCTCATTATTGGATGGGTCCTGGTAAGTTTCCGGTAACAAAAACTTGGAATCCTGTAGAGCAGCGTGTTTTTTGGGATTCCGAATGGTATCTTGATATTGCTAAGAATGGTTATTATTTAAGAGAAAATGACCAGCTTCATAATATCGTTTTTTTCCCTCTTTATCCAATGTTAATTAAAGTTATGTCATACTTAGTGTTGGGTAATTATCTCTTGGCCGGATGGCTAGTAAGCATAGCTGCTTTGTTTGGCGCAATTTTTTATTTGTATAAGTTGGTTAAGGAATTTCACCCAAACGTTATCCCGGAGGAGGTAATATTTTTTGCGTTAGTTTTTCCGACTGCTATTTTCTTTAACGCCATTTATACGGAGTCTTTATTTCTTTTTCTTTCAATTGCTACCTTTTACTACACCTTTAAAAAGCAGTTTTGGCTGGCCGGTTTGCTTGGTCTATTAGCCTCTCTTACTCGAATTTCCGGTGTTTTTTTGTTCATACCTTTGGTATATGAACTATTAAGGCAAGATGGATTTAAAGAGCTATTTAAATCAAAGCCTTACCCTTTTCTCTTAATACCTTTAGGTACTTTAAGCTTTTTCGCTTTTCATTATCTAAGGTTTGGTGATTTTTTGCTTTTTATGAAAATTGAGGCCAATTGGGGGCGTGATTTCAATCCTTTTAAGTTATATTTGAATTCGCCTGAGGAGTTTAAAAATTTTGTTTTAACCCCTGCATCCTATGTTCATTTTTCTCTTGATGTCCTTTTTATTGTTTTTATTTTTATCATTACCTATCTTGTCTATAAAAATCTAAGTAAAACCTACGGTATCTATATGTTTTTAACCGCCATTGTACCTTTAAGTACCGGTACGATGATGAGTATTGGTCGGTATATTTTGATTTTGTTCCCTATTTATATCTTCGCTGCCTCAATAAAGAATGAATATGTTAAAAATACTTGGGCTTTCGCGTCAGTGCTTTTGCTAGCGTTCTACACGATGCTATATGCAAATAATTATTGGGCCGGTTAATTTTTAAAACCGGCTTTGAATTTTAAAATAGAGATGTTAAAATAGTTAATGATGGAGGGGAGTTGAAAAAAGTTTTAGCAACAGGCAATGACGCCGTCCTTAGGGCCGCTTTAGATGCAGGAGCCGGAATGTTTTGCGGTTACCCCATTACGCCTTCAACCGAAATTTTAGCCGGCTGGGCAAAGGCGGCAAGCAAAAATAAGAATTTAGTTTTTGTCCAAACGGAAGACGAAGCAGCTGCCGGCTTTGGTGCCATTGGCGGTATTTTAGCCGGCAAAAAAGCATGGGTTGCAACTGCCGGAATGGGCAATGTTATTATGCAAGATCCATTATCTTTAGCGGAAGCAATGCGTATTCCGATAGTCGTTTATATTGCTCAACGAGGTGGCCCGTCTACGGGTACGGTTATTTTTTCCCAGCAAGAGGTAGTTTTAACCAGGCATGGCGGTAACGGAGAGGGCTTAAGAATTGTGTATTCCCCCGGGAATATTCAAGAACTTTACGATTACGTTTTTAAGGCGTTTAATATTGCTTGGAAATATTATTTTCCGGTTTTCATTTTATCTGACGGTTATTTGGGCAAAACTTTGAGCGAAGTTACTTATCATCAGGGAAAATCCATGCCTCCTCACCCCATAATGCTAAACGAACATCGCTTAGCGGCCGGCCAGCATTTAAATCTTAGGAATTGTTACAGTTTAGAGGAAGAGTTGGGGGAAGTGCTAAAAAAACAAATAGCTGACTGGGAAAAAATGAGTGAAAAAGTGACCGAACATGAAGAGTTTTACGTCAAAGATGCAGACTTATTAATATTTGCCCATGGCAGCGTATCTCAGGCAGCCAAAGCGGCAATTATGGAAGCAAGAGCCAAAGGTTTAAAGGTGGGCTTATTTAGGCCATTAACCCTAAGTCCATTTCCAATTAAAGAGTCAAGAAAAATTGTCAAAAATATTAAAAAAATACTAACAATAGAAGCTTCCCTTGGTCAGTTTAGCGACATCGTAAAAAGTGCAATTTTTGGTGCGACGGGGGCGTTGTATTTCGAATTTTTCAAGCCGGCTGAAGGCATAACGCCTGAAGAAATACTAGAAAAAATAGAGGAATATTTATGAATGCGGCAATGCCAAAATGTTTTAAAAAAGAATCAAAACCGTCAAAATTTTGTCCGGGGTGCGGACACAGCATTGTTTTAAAGGTGCTAGGTCAAGCGATTGATGATTTAGGTATTCAGAAAAAATCTTTTTTCTCAATTGATATTGGTTGCTCTCTTCTCGCCTGGGATTTTTTCGATGTTGATACCATTCAGACTCATCATGGCCGGACGGTGCCGGTGGCCTGGGGTTTTAAAAGGGCTAATAATAAAGCAATCGTTATTGCTTATACCGGTGACGGCGGAGGATACGCCATTGGTCTTCAAAATCTAATCCATGCATCACTCAGGCAGGAAAATATTACGGTAATTGCCGTAAATAACACATTATACGCAATGACAGGCGGACAAGCGGCGCCAACCACTATGCCGCATGAAATAACCGATAGCACTCCAGGTGGCGATTTCACGCTGGAAAAACCCTTCTTTGGTCCGGAAGCCCTGCTTACTGTTGCCGAAGGAACCCCCTATATTGCCAGGGGATCAATTTCTAATCCGTTAATTCTAAAAAACTATATTAAAAAAGCAATCTTGCATCAGCAGGAAGGCAAAGGGTTTTCTTTTGTAGAGGCTTTATCTACCTGTCCCACAAACTGGAAAACTGATGCTAAAAAATCTTTTGAATTCTTAAAGGAAATGGAAAAAACATATAAATTAGGGGAGTTAAAAAGTGCTTGATTTTATTGCAAATTTTTCTCTAATAGGCTCTTTTTTTGTAAATCTGATATATGCTGCTTTGGTAGCAGCGGCAGTGGCGCTTGGCGGCGTAGGGTTAGTATATTTCAAAAGTTCGAAGAAAAGTCAGGGCAAATTTTTTGCATTTCTCATATCAGCAGCCAGCGTGTTTTTTCTGGTTATGATTTTCTGGACGTTTATAATTATGCTGACTTTAAGGGAGGTTCCGAAATGACGAAACCGTTAAAAATAGTTATTGCAGGCGAAGGAGGTCAGGGAGTTCAGGTAATCGGCAAGACTCTTACCGTTGGTGCTTTTATCGCCGGAAAGCATACCACATTTATTCCTAATTATGGCGTTGAGCAGCGTGGCGGCGTTTCCATAGCCTTTGTACAAATATCCGGCGGGGAAATTCCTTTTCCAAAGTTTGCCAAAGCCGATGTATTAGTGGTTTTGTGTCGGAGAGCTGTCGAAAGAACAAAAACGTATATTAAACCTGATACTCTTTATATTTATGACAGAGAACAAATATCCTCAAGAGACGTTGAAGATATAGAATGTCAAAAGATTGGGCTAGACGGTCAGGAATATGCGAAAAAATATTTGATTTCAAAGGTGGCCAACGTTATTTATTTAAGCGCAATCGTAGCGTCAAAAAAATTGTATTCAATTGAGACGGTAAAAAAGGCGCTAATGAAAGAAATTGGCGACAAATTGTTGCAAGATCAAAAATTGCATCAATTAAATTTTAAAGCGGTTGATGCCGGAGCAAAAATGATTGAGGTCGCATTAAAGGAAGCAGGAGAAAAAGTAAATGTATAAGCCGGTATCGTTTGAAAATGGTGAGCGAAAATGGACTAATTTTTTAGAGATTTGTAAGGGTTGCGGCATCTGTATCGAAAAATGCCCCCAGAAGTGCTTGAAATTTTCCGAATATAACTTGGGTTATTACTCCACCCCCGCCGTGGATTGCGACATAGATCGTTGCATCGCTTGTAAAACTTGCGAAATGTTTTGCCCCGATGTTGCCATAAACGTGAATAAAAAACCGTAAGGATATATACAAAAAAGAAAAACATTACCTTGGAGATTTTATTGCCGCCAACCCCCTGAGCATTGGCGGTTATGATTTAAAAGTAACACCTTAGTCTATAAAAACTATTAACAATATTAAGACGATCGTCCAATATATGTTAACAGTTTTTATCTTTTTGATCTTAAATTTTGGGGGTTGTGAGCAGGTACTTTGCCCAACATTAAAGTTCGAAGTAACTGCTCACAATCACCCCCCTTTTTTTGTCATCCCGGGCATAATGCTTAAAAAGTGTTGCTAAAAAGGGCTATTTTAGCTTCATTTTTATTAAAAAAGTTGAAATACTTTAACTTATGAATAA
>LBVV01000031.1 GCA_000993275.1 candidate division CPR2 bacterium GW2011_GWC2_39_10
AATGGACTTACAGAAGATCATCTCTTCCAATTTATTTATTGGAAGGCATATTTTGACCTAAAGTAGCAACACTTTTTAAGCATTATGCCCGGAATGACAGGAGAAGAAAGAATAAGGTTATGACAATAGCCGGCCAATTCCAGACGGGAAGGCTTCTAGGCTTAATGGATCTACAAAATTTTGATTGTAAAAAACCGCAACGCCAATCATGGCGGCATTGTCGGTGCAATACTTTATTTCCGGATAAATAAAACTGCCTTTAAATTCTGTTTTGTCCAGGCCTGCTTTTAGGGTTTCTCTTAAATTTATATTGGCGGCTACCCCGCCGGCCAGCATTACCGTCTTAATATCCTTATTCTTTTCCAGATACCACATAACTTTTGTAACCAAACTATCCGAAGCTGCCTGTTGGAAAGAAGCGGCAAGGTCAGGAATTTCATCTTTGCGGATCCCCTCTTTTACAATTGAAAGAACGGCCGTTTTAAGACCGGAAAAGCTATAATTAAAATTACCATTTTTCTTATCAAGGGGCGAAGTCATGGGTCTTGGCAAATTAAACCTCGTTTCATCGCCCTTTAAGGCTATTTCGGCAATTACGGGGCCTCCGGGATACCCTAACCCCAAAAGTTTGGCAACTTTATCAAAGGCTTCGCCGGCAGCATCATCTTTGGTTTGACCAATTTTTGTAATAGTATGATGGCTTTTAATTTCTAGAAGTATAGTATGGCCGCCGGATACAAGCAAACAAAGCGCCGGAAAATCCACCACTTCCCTATCAATCCAATTGGCGTAAATATGACCGACCAAGTGGTTTACGGAAATAAGCGGTTTATTTAGTGTCCAGGCCAGCGTCTTGGCAGTTTCCACGCCAATAATAAGCGAGCCCATTAGTCCGGGACCTACGGTAACGGCAATAGCATCTACACTCCCCCATCCAATTTTTGCTTCTTTCAGGGCCTTATCAATTACCGGCAAAAGTACCTCTATATGGCTTCTAGCCGCTACTTCCGGCACCACCCCGCCGTATTCCTTATGAATGTCAATTTGTGACACAATAATATTGGACAGCACCTCCCCGCCATCCTTAACGACGGCGCACGAAGTTTCATCGCAGCTTGTTTCTATGCTTAAAATAATCATCCCCGAAATTATATCTCTTTACGAATGAATTTTAAAGAATTAAAATTTAAACTATGACAGAAGCAGAAGTTATAAAAACCTTTCATGAGACAAAAAATTTATTCCAATCAAACGTTTGGCAGAAATTTCAGGAACCGTTAGGGCGGGATGCATATAGAATCAAAATTAATAATCTGGAAGTTCTGGTAATTAGGTACGCACTTTTCAATAAATGGACATATCTATTTGTTCCCAAAGGACCAATTAATATATCCGATGCAATTTTGAATGAACTGCTGCTTGAGATTGGGAAAATTTCTAAAAAAAGCGATGTTTTCTTAAGAATCGAGCCTCCAACCGATGCGAAAAATGACTTGAAGGCAGTTCGTAAAAAGGGATTCAAAATTGTTACCGAAAAATCTCTGCTTTCAAGGCAAATATCTCCCGAAAACACCTTGCTTATGGACTTGACTCTTACCGAGGAAGAAATACTTGCCCAAATGAAGCCGAAAGGCCGTTACAATATTAGGCTTGCCCAGAGAAAAGGCGTTTCCATAAAAACGACTACTGATCCTAAAGACATAAGAATCTATGTTGATCTTTTGGAGGAATTAGAAGGCAGAGGCAAATATTTCGGTCACCCTGAAAAGTATTATTTTAAACAATTCGAGGCATTAACCGGCGCAGATGCCGGCAAAATCTATATATCATATATCAATGATATACCGATCTCTGCTGCTATAATGGGATATGCGGGCGAAGTAGCGACATACCTGCATGGCGCTTCCTCTAATTATCATAGGGAAGTGATGGCGCCATACCTAATACAATGGCAGGCCATCGTAGATGCAAAAAATGACGGTTTTAAGGTTTATGATTTCTGGGGAATATCGCCTGAAAATCAAAACAAGCATCGATTATCAAGCATAACCGATTTTAAACTTAAATTTGGCGGAATTAGAGTATGCGATATTGGTTCATTTGACTTTATTTTTAACAAAAAGATCTATAAATCTTTGACAATGGTTAATAATTTACGCAAGATCATCAAGAGATAGCGTAAAAAGTACAATAAGTCGGTTTTTGATAATTTAGTCTTTGAATAAATAAGTCCCGAATATGGGGCTAGTTTTATTTTTGACCGATATCTTTAGAGATTATTTTAGGTTCAAATTGAAGAAGCTTTATATCCAGTGAATAAAGATACTTGGTGATTTGAAAAATGGAAAAATGTTGATAAATAAGATGGATTGTTTTGTAAAATTGAGTATTTCCTTGAAATATTGTCACTCTTTTCCTCTGTCATTCCGGACATTCCTTTAGAAATACAATCATTTGATCCGGAATCTATAAAAATCTAAAGGATTTTTTGTTCTTTTTGGAAAGAACCAAAACTTTCGGCCTGTCTCGCTTTGCTCACCAAGGCGGACTGTCCTCGCCAAAGGGTTCGCATCTGCCTTCTCTTACTCTCAAAAAGTCGAACTCGTCGTAACCTCCTCAAACACAACTTTTTGAGATGTGCGTTCAGTTGATACTCATCCTTGGCTGTGGAGGCCGAAGGCGCGAAAATTAGAGCAATAATAGTTATGGATAAATCATGATGTGGATTGTTGATCTACTTTCTGCTAGAATCTAAAGAAAAAGGAGTCTAAATGGACTTAAGTAAAGTAATCAAAAGCTACGATATAAGAGGGGTTTATCCGGAACAGCTTAATGAAGAAGTAGCGGAAGAAATTGCCAGAAGATTTTGTGCGTATTTTAAACCTCAGAAAATTGTTATTGGCCGTGACGCCAGGCTAAATTCCGAAAAACTTCAGAGAGCTTTTATAAAAGGAGCTTTATCTTCAGGCATAAACGTTATTGATGTCGGACTGGTAACTACCTGCATGCTTTATTTTGCCGATAATCTGTTAAATGCGGATTTCGGTATTATGATTACGGCTTCGCATAACCCTGTTAACTATGGTGGAATTAAAATTAACAGTGCCAAAAATGGTCCAATCTTTAAGCTTAACGGCATCAATAAATTGCTGAATGCGCCGAAATATTATTCCGAAGGAACCGGAAAGTTGGGAGAAAAAGATATAAAAGTAGAGTATTTAAAAGTAATAGGTAAGCATTTTGAAGGAATTGCGGGCAAATTTGTTTTAGATACAATGCATGGAGCTACAGGTGCAGTTATTAAAGAAGTATTTACTCGGAAAGGAATTGTGCCCATTTTTCTATCTGTCGAGGTAGACGGAAACTTTCCGGGATACAAAAGCCCAAATCCGACCCTGCCGGTTAATCAGGAGCTTATTAAAGTTGAGCTCGAGAAAAATCCGAACGCTAGGCTTGGTTTAATGTGGGACGGCGACGGTGATAGACTGGTTGTTTTTGACGATAAAGGCCGGTTTGTCTCGCCAAATTATATTACTTATCTTATTGCGGAACTTATTTTACAAGAAAATCCCGGTACCGATATTATTTTAGACGTTAGGACAAGTGTGCTGGTGAGGGATAAAATTGAAAGCTTAGGCGGTAAATTTACGGAGGTGATTGCCGGAAATCCTTTTGTGAAGGCAAAAATGAGGGAAGAGGATGCTATGTTTGGTGCGGAAACCACCGGTCATTATATGTTTAAAGAGACTAATTACGCTGAAGACAGCATTATTGCGGCGTCATATTTAATAAAAGCGATTGAAAAAGATGGCCGGAAATTATCCCAAATAGTGGATGATTTAAATTCAAAATACTTTATAATTACGGAGACTAACTTTGAAGTACCGGACAAAGAAGCAATCTTTGAAAGAATAAAGGCGGAGTATAAGGGTTTGCACATGTATTTCTTGGACGGCGTAACTTTAGAGGCTGATGGTTGGAGAGCAAACATTAGGGCGTCAAATACAGAGCCTTTAATAAGATTAAACTTAGAGGCGCGGTCTAAGGAAAAATTAGACGAAAAATTTGAAGACATTTTGGGTTTAGTAGCATCCTTAGGCGGACGCTTGTCGGAACACTAAGGCATAAATCAAATATCAAATATTATAAATCAAAATGATAATCAAAAAATAAAAATTTATTCATTTTGAATTAATCTCTATCATTTTGATCTTTGACTTTTGCATTTTGCATTTGCCGAGACAAAGAAATAGATTTAAAAAGGAAAGTTAGTATCATTAATATTATCTTGACAGCCAGCGAATCATTTTATATCATAAATTAGCACTCAAAGGGCAAGAGTGCTAAAATGACTTAGGGTCATTCTGAATTTATTTCAGAATCCCTAGTGGGTTTTACGAATAAGATCCTGAAACTAGTTCAGAGCCTGCCCTCAACTTGATTGGGGGATGACGAAAACAATATTTAACAATAATTATAGGAGGCAATATGCAGTTAACACCACTTGCAGATCGGCTTGTTTTAAAAAGAGTCGAAGCGACCCAAAAAACAAAATCAGGAATCGTTCTTCCTGATACGGCCAAGGAAAAACCCGAAGAAGGGCAAGTAGTTGCAGCCGGCAAAGAAGTAAAAGAAGTTAAAAAGGGAGATAGGGTATTATTTTCCAAGTATGCGCCAACCGAAGTAAAGGTCGAAGGCGTAGAGTATCTAATTGTTAAAGAAGAAGACGTTCTGGCAGTTATAAGATAATTGCAATTTTCAATTTGCAATTTTCAAAGTTAACCTCATTTATAGAATTTGATAATTGAGTCATTGTAAATTGATTGAAAATTATTAATTGGTAATTAAAAAATTAATCGACGAAAGGAGATATAATATGTCTAAGAAAATATTTTACGGCGATGATGCAAGAAGGCGGCTCTTAAAGGGTGCAGACGAGCTAACGCAGGCCGTTGCAACCACTTTAGGGCCAAAGGGACGTAATGTTACCATTTCCAAGAAATGGGGCGCACCTACCGTCACTCATGACGGCGTGTCAGTTGCAAAAGAAGTTGAATTAGTTGAAGACCCCAAAAATCCGGAAACTCTAGGAATCAATATGGGTGCTCAGATGGTTAAAGAAGCAGCATCAAAAACCAATGATGTTGTAGGGGATGGAACTACCACCGCTACCGTTGTTTCGTACTCTATTATTAAAGAAGGTTTTAGAAACGTAACTGCCGGCAACAACCCAATGGCAATTAGAAGGGGACTAGAAAAAGCTAGAGACTTTGTTGTTGACGAGCTTACAAAAAGAAAATTAGAAATTAAAGGCGACTATGACAAAACTAAGGAAGTGGCGACCATTTCCGCCGGCGATCCCGAAATAGGAAAACTTATTGCCGATGCTGTTAAGGAAGTAGGCAAAGACGGCGTTATTACGGTAGAAAAAGCCCAAACCATGGGAATTTCCAAGGAAGTGGTTGAGGGTATGCAATTTGATAGGGGATACCTTTCCGCTTACATGGTTACCGATGCTGCCCGGATGGAAGCATCATATGAGAATCCAAAGATTTTAATTACCGACAAAAAGATTTCAGCTATTCAGGATATTTTGCCGTTACTAGAGAAAATGGCGCAAGGCGGCAGCAAAGACCTAGTTATTATAGCTGAAGATATTGATGGCGAAGCTTTAGCTACCTTAATTGTTAACAAGATTCGCGGGACATTTAACACCTTAGCTATTAAGGCCCCCGGTTACGGAGACCGCAGAAAAGAAATGCTTCAGGATATCGCCCTGTTAACCGGCGGAACCGTTATTTCCGAAGAAGTTGGCTTAAATATGGAAAACGCCGAACTTGATGTTTTGGGGCAGGCGAGAAGAATCACTTGCGACAAAGAAAATACTACAATTATCGAAGGCAAGGGTGACGCCAAAGCTATTAAGGCCAGAATTGAGCAAATTAGAACCGAGTTAAAAAAGTCTACCTCAGAATTTGACAAAGAAAAACTTCAGGAAAGGTTAGCCAAACTAGCCGGCGGAGTGGCAGTTACAAAAGTTGGCGGCGCTACCGAAATTGAAGGTGAAGAAAAGAAATTT
>LBVV01000032.1 GCA_000993275.1 candidate division CPR2 bacterium GW2011_GWC2_39_10
AGGACTGATCAATATTCACAGAGGTATTAAAAAAGAATTAAAGTTAAAGATTATTAATGAAATATTGGGGAAATAGCCTCACAAAAACCGCATTAAGCCACATAATAACACTTTTCGGGTAAATTTTCAATAACGTGTTATTTTGTGTAAGTCCAGTATATGGCAGCTAGGTCAAAAATAAAAAACCAAACCAAAAGAAATAAACAGGACATGGACAGTCTGTCTTTCCTTATGATTTGGTTCTAGAGAGATCTCAAAACTTGCAAGGCTTTTCGGGAATCTGAGATTCTTACAAGATTTCCAAAAAACTTTGGCTTTGAGTTACTTTTCGTAATTAGCTACTTGCGGACATTAATACCAGCCGTTAGACATTCTGAAGGCCTTGGCCTTTAACGGCGTCCTGTAACGTTGCTTGATGTATTCGCAACCGGCTTTTGTTTCGCTGGCCGGATCCCCCAATTTCATCCAATCAGGCGGATCACTTAATTGGAAGAGTCCTTTGTACTTTTTGCGTGCAATTGTGCCGGGCTCCATACACTCGTGGGCTGATATCCATACGAGAGCATCTAGCTCGGCTGGATCAGTCCAATACTCTTTACCTGCCTCTTTTATTTGCGCTTCATATGGGTGCGTCCTTTTGCCGCCCCTGGACACCTTTATGCTACGCAAATATTGTATTGCTTTTAGCGCTGCGGCACTTACCACGTTTGCATTTGGCTCTATACTTGGTGACGGTTTTGCGCTCACAGTTTTTCCGGTAACATTATTTACCCAGCCATGGCCACCTATGCAAGTGTAACCATATACGCTTTGGCTGGCTGCTAAAGCCGACTGTGCAGTTGTAAGAAATGCAGCTACAACCATAATGACCATTAAGCTTCTTCTAATAACAAACCCCTCCTTGACGGTGGTCATCTAATTGTCTAAGTTTCTGTCCATGTCCTGCGACAACTATAATAACAGATTTTTCTTTAGCAGTAAAGGAAGAGGGGTTGCGTATTGTGGCATAATCCGATCCCCTTGTGTAATCAAAGCGATCAATCAGCGACGGCCGTTTGCACACTCACTCCATACCGGACTCACGCAAAATGACGCATCTATCCAAGGCGGAATAAGGTGAGATAAAATCTTTTTTCTCTACTGGAAGCGTATTCGTAGATACTTGGGCAGGAGAAAAAGAGATTTTAGCCGCCTTTAGTTGGTTTGAGAAATGTGGTAGGTTTGCGTAAGTCCGGTAAAGTTAATTCTTTTTGTCCATTTATGTTATTGAATTGTATGATTTGTCGAATTGGTAAATACCGGCACACCATTGGAGATGTTGTTGCTAAGGGTCACGGCATTTGTATAATCTGCAAATAGGGCGGTTCCGTCGCTAACTTTCATTTCATTGTTCGCCACTATGGCGCCATCAACACTTATAAGGGCTACTCCGCCATCGTTAAGCTTATTATCGCGAATTACGATATTATTATAACCCTTCTTTGGATCAGTTCGCTTATCATTGAAGATGATGATGCCGAATAAATCCCTGCCGGGGACATTACCGCTATCAGCTACGTTACCAATGAACTTGATATTCTCATGCGGCCTATAGTTCGCATCAGATGGCGGTAAATGCTCACTTACACAGAAACCTTGGGTTGCATTGCCTCTCGATTCGCTGTTTTGCACTGTTACGTTTTTTGACTGCTGGCCCGGCTTGCCATCAGATTCGATATCCATACCTTGAGCAAACCTGCTACCGGTATAATTCATAGTAATACCACGCCCACCCTCAGTTTGGTCGATATCGGTGTCGTTATAATTTGTGATAACTCTGTCAAATAACGCACCATCCAGGGATTGCGCGGAAATCCCGCAGCGACGGTTGTAGTTGAACACAGAGTCTCGGACAGTAATGTTCTTGATGAGCGGTTCAGTGACATCGTAACCATCAGGAATATTACCAACGCCCTGATGAATCATCAAGCCGTCAGTTGCATTATGATGTGACTGTACGCGCTCGATAGTGATATTCTCAGCACGTCCGACAACTTTAATCCCATGTTTGCCGCCATCTTCATCGGCACGTATATTGGTAAACTTGCTGCGCTGGCCATTAATCTCAATATCACGAATGATTATATCCTTCTTAAGAGTTTTTTCATACCACTTTCCAATATTAACAACGCTTTGAAGTATATTTGTTTCGTGTGTGGGCTTAGCTAACAATTTGATATTGGCTAAAGTCATGTTCGATTTAAGATAAACCGAACTGACTAGATACCACTTATCGGCTTCTCCAACTAGCGTTGCACTCACGGGAAGCTCGTTGATCGCCCTCTGAATGGCGGCGGTGTCATCGGTGATACCGTCGCCCTTGGCACCATACGTCGACACGTTAATCACCGTGCCGGTTGGAACTGGCGTTGAGGTTGGAGCAGGAGTTGGAGAGATTATAGCTGTGCCATAAACTCCA
The DNA here is from genome assembly GCA_000993275.1 of candidate division CPR2 bacterium GW2011_GWC2_39_10. Taxonomy (GTDB): domain Bacteria; phylum Patescibacteriota; class CPR2; order CPR2; family CPR2; genus GWC2-39-10. Next base: position 2,459 of record LBVV01000032.1, read on the forward strand.
ATCTCGTTAATTGCAAAACCTCCGCCAGTGCTGGCATCGCTATTATATCGCTGGCCATTGTAGATACAGACATATCTACCCTTAGTACCTGTTGGCATATCTGCTCTTTCAGCTGCGCCTATACCATTGAGAGTCTTAAAGGCGACGGTCCATTTAGTCTCATCGTGAGTCATGACCGCCCAGGTTTTGGCGTGATAGCCGGAACGCCAGTCCACAAGAACATGAGAAAAAGATCTAACCGAACCTAGGTCAACACAGACCCACTGGTTGTCTTTATTATCAGACTGCCAAGCGGTATCGTTGGTGCCGTCAAAAGCCATGTTAGCAGTGGAACCATGAGCAGCAGACAACGCATATCCTTGTTTTCCATTAGCTATCTGTTCTTCGCCTGCAGCTTTAGATTTAAAAACGTAGTAAAAACCACCGGACACCAAAAGCAAAACCATAACGGAAAAAGCAAAGATTGAGGCCTTGGGTTTTCTTAGAAAAGAATTGATATTTTGCATGGAAATCTCCTTCAATAACTTTACTTCAAATTTTCGTTTAATTAAACTTTTTTCACCCAATTATTTCTAATAAATTAATTAAAGGGATTGTAAGGAATTGGTTTCCCATCTGAAGTCCTCTCACTTGCCGGAGTTGGTGTTGGAGTGGGAGTTTTGGTTGCTATAGGTGTTGGCGTTGCAGTGGGTGTAGATACATTCGTTGGACTAGCTGAACCAGTACCATACTGCCAAACCCCAATTTCTCTTATACCAAAACCGGCGTTTACATTTGATCTTTCTAGTCCCCATAAACAAACATATTTGGCCATTGTGCCACTTGGAAGATCAAAACCCTCAACCCCACCAGTACCGTTGCTTCTTACATGTTGAGTAATCCACTTAGTTCCGTCAGGATTTGTTTGCAAAGCCCAGGTCTTAGCATGAGCCCCCGGATACCAATCTATCAAAACCTTATCAACCCTCTGCGTCGCACCTAGGTTTACACAAATCCACTGCCTATCGGCGTTGGCAGAATTCCACCTAGTCTCATTTTTTCTGTCAAAAGCATTACCAGGAACATGGTTATAAACTCTCGACGAAGCCCAAGACCTCTTATTTAAAGATATATTCTGAGAACCCACCGGAACATCAGTAACAGCAGCACTGGTTGTTGAGGCATAATAAATACCTAAAGATGCCAGCAACAAAAATAGAAATAGAAAAATTTTAAAATTGATCCTAGAAAACGTTAGCAATTTTTTTATCATTCTAAAGCTCCAATTAATTTGTTGATTACAAAACTTGCATGCCTTTCTTAAACTTTACATAATAATTAATTACAAAGATAGAGTTTTTTCAAGTACTCAAGTATTTTTTTGGAGTTTACTTTATTCGGACAAAAGTAATCTTGGTAATATTGGCATTGGTTAATTAGTATGCCAAATATTGTAAAATGGCTAATTTCGTATTTACCCTGTTAAATAGTGTCTTTCCTCTGAAATCCAGCAATGCAGGAATTCCGTATCGTAAAATTATTCAGCATAAATTTGTAGACAAGATTATTTAACAGGGTGAAAAAAAAGAACCCTGTTCTATTGATTGACTATTGATTGGCACGACGAAATGTTTAGTTTTAAATAGTCCAAACCAAGTAACCAATAATTTACTTCCGTTTTTACTCATATTGATAATTCTACAAATAATAGGTAGCTAAGTAATTATACCGATAATAGAGCTTACGATAAATGCTATTAAAGCAATGAGCTCCCTGAAAGCCTCAATAATTAATGGCATCTGATAGATAAAAAATGCCAAGCCAAGAAGCCCTGTTACTATTGTTGGAATTCCAAAAGCCTTCAAAACAGCAGCTATTATAGCAAAAACTATAAGATAAACTACTAATGTTATTAATGCGTCAAACACACCTTACCCCCAATCTTTATACCTACCATTCATAATAAGACCTATGAGTAATTAAGTAATCGTTTAAAATTCAGAATACTTACTCACAAAAAACATGCTTTTTTGCAAATTAATTTAAACCAATAAAAACAGAGCGTTACATAACCTCTTTTAAATTATCCTTACAACTGGCTGCATTTTATCATACTAGTTCAACACTAAACAAATCTAAGTACACTGTACGCACCGGGTGTGTGGGTTAAAGAGAACTGTTCTTTTTTAAGATCATTAAGTCTTCTCTATCTCCAACAAGTAATGCATGTTGTTAATCTCTTTTTCCTGCCGGATTTTAAAGCCCGTGTTCTCTATGGCTTTGCTGATTTCGGCTGCGCTAAGCCGGTGCGAAACCGGCGGACCCATTGGGGTTTCTCTTTTCTGCCATTCTATTATCAATAGTCTGCCATCTACTTTAAGAACGCGCTTTGCTTCTTTAAAGAATTTTTTAATGTCCTTAAGCTCATGAAGTGTCATGCCGGCCAAAATATAATCGATGCTGCCGCTATCAACCGTAATTGATGATTCATCCCCTGTCAAAAAATCAACGTTTTTAACATTTTCCTTTTTGGCCCTGTTTTTGGCGTAATTTACAAACTCCGGATCAATATCAATACCACAAACAAATCCCTTGCTGCCAACAATTTTAGCAGCCGGAAAGGTAAAGTAACCGGAACCGGAGCCAAAGTCTACAACCCTCATCCCTTCCGTCAAGCCATATTGCCTTAAAATATCTTCGGCGGGCAAAAGCTTTTTTCTTTGAGGACTTTCCAGCCTTTCTATTTTGGAAAAATCAAACTTTTTAGACATAAGTTAACCAATTTTAACAGTCTAATTTTATATCAAAATAACCATTAAGGCAAAGGTGTGTTTTGTAACTGCTCACAATCGTCATTGCGAACGATCCGGCAGCCGCCGGAGAGTGCGGCAATCTTGTTTCAAGCAGAGGAGATTGCTTCGTTTCACTCGCAATGATGATAAAAAAGATTAAGAACGGCTGATTTTGGAGTTGGGAAGTTATGATTAAATTCAGATTCATTGGCTAAATACTAAGAATGGCTAATTTCATGCTCAAAAGCCTGTCATCCGTGGGGCGGAGAACCGTCCCCTATTGCATATTGTGCTTACGTTTCCCACGTTTTTGTTTTTCCTAAAAATATTCTAAAATATGGCTTAATAGTTAAAACGAGCATCCGAAACAAACTGATCAAGCCTTCATTCTTAAATATTATCTTTTATCATTATCAATACCAATTTTCCAAACATTCTTTTCTAGAAAAGCTTCAATGGTTTGCCTACTAGCTTTATTGATAAGGTTTGAATGTGAAAGTTTATTGTTCTTTGCATAATCAACAAGCGTAATGATTTTTTTACCCTCCAAATATGCCAACCGCTTGTGATAACTATTAGTAAGTGCTTTTCCTACTATTTCTTCCATAATGAAAGTCTTGCCTTTTTCATCAAATTCCTTGAATGCTTCATAATACCTTTTTCGATCAATAAATTTAATGTTTACCGGCACAAATCCTTCTCGTATCAGCAAATAGTTATTAATAGCACGTCCAATACGACCATAGCCATCAACAAACGGATGAGTATATTCAAAAGTAAGGTGTAATTTTGCTATACGCTTTATAATATTTTCATGACTTGCAGCATTATACTCTGCCAGCATTTTTGTAAGACGATCCACCACTTCTCTTGGGTTAGGAGCAATATGGTTTGCAACCCGAACAAATTCATTGTCTCGCCTAAACCTTCCGGCAACATCATCGCGGATATTTGAAAGCAACATCATGTGAAGCGACAAAATTACTTCTAAATTAAGTTCTTGTTCCTTGGCTCTTGTATCTATGTAAGACACAACTCGCGCAAGATTCTTTGCTTCAAATATTTCTCGTTCAGTAATAAACCTATCCAGATCAATTTGAAGAAGTATTTTTTCAGTTTCTTCAAGAGTGAGTGTACTATGTTCTATGGCATTTGAATTATATACCTGCTCGGCTACCTCAGCCTCAGAGATAAGTTTAATAAGCGCATCCTTGCCTATAGACGCTTTATAGTATCTCTCCCGGAGAAAATTAACACTTTTATAAACATTAAGTATTTTTGCCATATAACTATTATATTTCTTTTCACGATTTTGTCAACATAATCGTGAAAAATAGCTTAAAAAGATAAATTTTCACGGTTTTAGCTAAAATTCACTAATAAAGGCTTTTTTAAGAATTGATTTTTTAAGCTCTAAATTCTCAAGCTTTTTTCTGCCAAAAATAGGCAAGATTAAGAACGGCTTGTTTTGGAGTTGGGAAGAAATGATGAAATTCAGATTTATTGGCTAAATACTTATTGCTAATTTCGCATTCAAAAGCCTGTCATCCGTAGGGTGGAGAATCGTGTCCTTATGAATTCTTACGAAATATTCATATGGTTTAAATTTTCGGCTTATTATCCCTGTATCAATCTCTTAGTTAACTTAATCATAATTTCTTTATCCCTCGGGTTGCTGACGGCAACCAAAAGCGCCAAAGAAACTAAGGCAGTCTCGCCTATTCTTCGCTCCCCGTCTGTCCTTATAAGCAGATGGTTTTTATCCAGATAATAAACAAATAAAAATGAGCCGATCCTTTTATTTCCATCGGAAAAAGGATGGTCTTTTATAATCAAATAAAGAATATGCGCTGCCTTGTCTTCTATTGTTGGATACAAATCTTCTCCGCCGAAAGTTTGGTAAATAGCGCCCATAATGCCTTTTAGCTTGTCTGAGAATTCATTGCCAAACAAAGCCTTTGATCCGTTTACAATTTCCGGATTAGACTTTAAACCATCAATGACTTCTCTGGCTTTTTCATAGGTAAGCTCATAAGCTTCTTTTTTAACACCGGGTTTTGGAGTTATTTTGTCTTCATCAAATTGCTCTAGCAGGATTAGAGAATTAGCATAATCGGAAATTAAGTTAAGCAGTTCTTTTTCTTGGCCCTCCAGAACCGGATTCTCGGCACTATCTTTTATAAAATCAATGGCTTTTTTGATCTCTTCCAATTGCAATTTGCTTTCGGCTAAACGTTTTTCGTTTAAGCTATAGCCTTTTACCAGATAGTCTTTGAGTACGCTGTTTGCCCAAATTCTAAACTGGGCACCGCGTTTGGATTTAACTCGGTAGCCAACGGAAATAATGACATCAAGATTGTAGAAGTTGGTTTCTCTTTCTACGTTTCTTTTACCCTCGGTTTGAACTATCCGGAATTTCCGGATGGTTGGATCCTCATCAAGCTCGCCTTCTTTGTAAACATTCTGGATATGTTCATTGACGGTCCGGACATCCTTATCAAACAACTCCGCCATTTGAGCCTGAGTAAGCCAAACGGTTTCGTCCTTTAACTTGACGTCAATTTTTGTAGCCCCATCCGACGCCTGATATAAAATTATTTCGCCTTTTTTCTCTTCTTTCATAAAAGCCTTTCATCTGCTAATTGCTTATTGCTTTTTATTTATTGTTTTAGTAATAAAGGGGGGGTTAATCTCTTTTCTAAAGGGGTGAAAAACGCGACAGCCATTTTCCTTGGTGAGTTCTCTTTTTATTACTTCCAAACGAATATCTTTAGATAAACAGTTGAATGTTTCCCATTGTTTCGGATCGAACCATTCTCCATATAGCTTTGTATCAAATAAATTAAAGCCTAATACCTGTGCAAACAAAGGCACTCTTAATTCGTCATGGCATAATCGGGAGAATTCAATTTTGCTATACTCCTCCAAAAATCTTTTTGGAAAGACACCACCAGGGAACAAACAGCCATAAGGCTTTTGTTTGTACGAAAAATCATTTTTTACGTATTCCAGCAAAGCCAGCCATTCGCTTCGTGCAGGTTCTTTTGCAACCCAATTCCATTTGTCTTCTACTTCCCGTAACGGTCTTAAGCCTGTTAACCCAACACCGCTATCGGGAACATGGCTGTAAATTTCCGATAATGGCGCAAATAACAGCATATCCCATTCAATAAAGTACAAAACATCAAAATCTAGTTTGTTTCCATAATCTAAATACCATTGGCGGATAGCAAGATCCCCATGCTTCCATTTCCATTCGCCATCTTCTACTAGGATAATATAATTATTCTCTAATAGATCTTGAAGCCCCTTAGCAAAACCCTTAAATTCATCTTTTTTACCGCCAAATAGTCCATAAATTGGTACTTCTGGATTTAGTTTTTTTAAAAGATTTAAATGATTGCGACAAACTTCCAAATCTTTGTGATATCTAAAAAGGATTATTCTTTTTGTTGGTTGATCTTGCATATAAAGATTGTAGCATAAACAAGTTAAAATCCAACCACCTAATATTTAGGTAAGGCGGGTTAGGTTGAGCGGGATTTTGTCATTGCGAGGAAAGAACGGTAGTTCGTGACGAAGCAATCTCGCCTATGTCATTCCGGGCATAATGCTTAAAAAGTGTTGCTAAAAAGGGCTATTTTAGCTTCATTTTTATTAAAAAAGTTGAAATACTTTAACTTATGAATAAAAAAAATGC
>LBVV01000033.1 GCA_000993275.1 candidate division CPR2 bacterium GW2011_GWC2_39_10
ACGATCCGGCAGCCGCCGGAGAGTGCGGCAATCTTGTTTCAAGCAGAGGAGATTGCTTCGTTTCACTCGCAAAGACGCAGGGTTGTGAGCAGTTACAAAAGAAACCTTGAATTCAAGAACCCCTATTTGACAAATAACACATTGAGTGTTATTATATGATCACAATGAACAAGTTATTGATTACAAAACCAGACCATCATCACATAACCTTTTTAACGCGAAGAGGCTGTATTGGTGTTATTTAAAATTTAACCTAAAACTCTACAATTAAGCCTCTTCGCAAGAAGAGGTTTTTTGATTACCGATAAATTAATTAATTTAAGAGAAAGGAAAGTAACTTATGAAAGAGAAAATTATTATTGACACTGATCCCGGTGTTGACGATGCGTTAGCACTAATTATGCTTGAAAAAACCGATCTTTTTGATATTAGGGCTGTAACAACGGTTGCCGGAAATTCGACCATTCAAAACGTCACGAACAATGCGGCTTATATTTTAGAGTTGGCTGAAAGTAAGGCGCCTTTATTTTCAGACGCTGCCAAGCCCTTAAAAAAGAAGTTGTTTACTGCGAAATCGCATGGCAAAAAGGGGTTGGATGGAATCAAAAACATTAAGCACGTTCCATTAACTGGTGATGCCCCTGAAAGAATAGTTGAAATAATCAAGAAGTATCCAAATCAGATTACAATCGTTGCAATTGGCCCCCTTACTAATATTGCAACTGCATTCTTGTTGGACCCGGAAATCCCTAAGCTCATTAAGAAATTAATAATAATGGGCGGCGGTATTGATATTGGCAACGTAACAAAATCAGCAGAATTTAATTTCTTTGTTGATCCCGAAGCCACAAGGGTTGTTTTTGAGAGTAACGTTCCTAAAGTTCTAATTACGCTTAATGTTTGCTACAAAACTCCCGTAGTTGTTGAGGACTTTGAAAAACTCAAGGATTCCAAGCTTTACGATCCTATTTTATCAATGATAAGGCCTTATAAAAAGGGCCTAGAGAAGTACGAAGGCAATGAAATGCGGGGCATAGTTCTTTACGATGTTTTGGCAGCTTATTATTTGGTAAACCCGGGTGCATTTTGTATTCTTAAGGCTAACATGAACATAACAAAAGAAGGTCAAGTTAAATTAACTGTCGATAATGCCGATTACAATACGGAAATAGTCCAAGACGTAGTCAAAGAAGATTTTATAAAAGATTTTTTTGACTGGTTAGGTTGCTAAGGCTAAATGAGATAAGCTTCTAAAACCCCTTAGTTCGCTTAAAGGATGATTTCTAGTATTCTGTCTACCCTAAAAGTTCTGTCTTCGCCTCTATCCAGACAAAACGCTTTTACGCCTAAAAATTTTTTATCCAAATAAATTAGTTCGCCCAAAAAGCTTGGTTTAATTTTACGTTTTGATTTTTCATCCTTAGCTTTTAGATAAATTATTTCAAGGGTTTTTTTATTTTTGATAGCTTCATTGATAATTATAATTTTGTCATCCAAACTGCATTTTTTATCTGCTAAGTCGTACTGATATTTGGTAATAAATCGGGTAACACGCCAATCCATTAAGATATGTTTTTTTAGAATTTCTTTTTTTAAAACGATTCCATCCAAACTGGTGCAACGGCTAAGAGCAACATACATTTGACCGTGCGCAAAAGTGCCGTTTCTGATGTCGATTATTACCTTGTCAAAAGTTTTGCCTTGGCTTTTATGAATAGTTATGGCCCAAGCTAATTTTATGGGGTATTGGGTAAAAGAACCAACTGTTTTGGAAACTAAACTTTTTTGTTTTTGGTCGTAGTCAAAATGAAAAACAGTCCAGGTATATGGTTCTACACAAACCGTTGATCCCGTAGATAGCTCCACCATTATTGAGGGGGTATCTGTTTCGTCGTCAATTATATCCTTAATAATGCCAATGCTGCCGTTTACCCACCTTTCCCTTGTATCATTGTTAAGAAGCATTACTTGCGCTCCCACTTTTAAATTTAGCTCTATATCTGTCGGCAAATATTTTTTGTCAAAATCACCCGATAAAGTGCCTCGAAAAGTAAAGTTTTGTTTTTTGACGCCATTAAGGCGATCGTTATTAATCCCCGCAGCCATTTTATTGGTTGTTGTAAGATAAATATAATAATCATCAAGCGAGTGTTTAAAATTTGGACTAAAACGCTTGTTTAGTACTTCCAGTTCGTTAGCAGAAACGGTGTTATTTCGAATAGTATTTAAGATGTCTATGAATGCTTGGTCTTTCTGACGATAAATTTTTTCCAATTCTAAAAATTCCATTTCAAACGAGCAACCAAACAGTGATTTATCAAAAATTTTAGCATCAAAAAAATATTCGCTATTATAATCACCTTTAAAAATAGATTTTTCGTTACCGCTTACTACCGGTGGAAGCTGATAAAGATCGCCGATAAAAATCATCTGGATGCCTCCAAAAGGTTTTTCAATGTCCTTGCCGTTTAACCTTAAAAATTTGTCCACGCAGTCCAAAAGATCCGCCCTTACCATAGAGATCTCGTCAATTATTATAGTATCTATCTTTTCGTAGATGTTTAGTTTTCCGCTTTTATTGTTGTAAAGACGTTTTACTTTACTAAGAGTTATGTTTGGCTTGAATTTAAAAAAAGAGTGGATTGTTTGTCCCTGAATATTAATGGCGGCAACACCGGTAGGCGCTAGAACAACCGTTTCTTTTTTAGTATGATTTCTGAAATAACTAAGGATGGTTGACTTGCCGGTTCCTGCCTTTCCGGTAATAAAAACATTCTGGCGGGTATTTTCCATTAGGTTGCATGCCGCTTGAAACTGTTCGTTTAGATCCAGTTTAATATTTGAATTTGGAATATATTGCATAGAATATCTTTTAATTTCATCTATTCTACCCCAAAACCGCCTTCTTTTCCATAGGAGCAATGATCTTCCGGCTTTAAAACCAAATGCAACTTTACTGGACTTACGCAAACCTACCACACCTCCCAAACCACCCCAAGTGGCTAAAATCCCTTTTTTTCCTGTCTGCGTATCTACAAATATGCTTCCAGCAGAAAAAGGGATTTTATCTCACTTGGTTTCGGCTTGGATAGATGCGCTATTTTGCGTAAGTCCAGTATAAAAAAAGCCCGAAATTATTTTTTCGGGCGGTTTAACCATGTTTTTGGCAGGAATAGGAGAGAGAGACCAAGAAACCATTATCCTACAGGACCAGGATCCGGCGGATATGGAACATACCCCTTTATGAAAAACAGGGATTTAAAACTCGTGATATCTCCATATCCGTCTGTATAGGAAATGCCGTCAATGGTGCCGCTTGCCGTAGCAGGCGTATTTTGTAGTATCACCATTGATTTAACTCTATAATCATCGTTTTGCTTGTACTTATGCATTTCCTTACTTGAGCCGCCAGTAGCCGTCCAAGTAATATTTATTGCTTTTGTGCCGCTGGTTACTCCCGTACTGTTCCATGTTTCTACCGGCACTATTGCCGATAAAACTGCCGTATCGCCATTCTTGTTATGTGTAAAAACCGGTTCTTTCGTCTGCAAATAGCCGAATGTTGAGTTTTCGCCATCGTATGACGATAGCATAACGTCAACAAGACCGGTTTTCTGGTCTTTTACTACCCACACATCGGTGTAGGTGTAGCTGGCGTCTTCCTCATTTACGTCTACCCACCAGGCGCTGGCCTGAACACCGCTTTGACGATACTGGATGTTGTCCGTTGCGCCACCAGCAAATGCCGATCCGGCAGCCGCCGCTACAAACAAACTTACAATTAAAGCCACAAACAAAAACCTTTTCATAAATACTTCTCCTTCTCAAATGTGGACATTTTCTTGCTAGTCAGCCCCTCTCTCCTTGTCAAATATTGCCATTCCATGGTAAACCAAAGGATATTTTAACATAGAAATGCTAATCCGTAAATAGTTTTAATTGTAATTGCTCACAACCCTGCGTCTTTGCGAGTGAAACGAAGCAATCTCCTCTGCTTGAAACAAGATTGCCGCACTCTCCGGCGGCTGCCGGATCGTTCGCAACTTTTAATTGCAAGCGTTTTTGGCCCACAGCCCCCATCCATCTTTTCTTGCTTCTTTCTCGGCGTCTAAAATTTCATCTTGATATTTTACATCCGGTGGATAGGTATAGGACCTGGCATAACCCTCTTTTACCAATAAAAGGTTAACGAAGGTGCCGTCTTCTAGATAAACATATCGTAAAAGTCTTTTGTACTTGTCAGTTTCGGTTATATCTTTTTCTAGTCTTACTTTTTTTCCTTCAACTATCGATTTATTTTTATCGCTTGACTCTTTACCGTAGCACTGGGCGGCTTTGTTTGGATGAACAGTTTCCGGGGTGTCTATTCCTATATAGCGTACCTTTTTACCGTTTTCCAGCTCAATGGTATCACCGTCAATAACCCGTTTTACTAAAAAAAATTCCGTATCTGGCAGGTTTTGAGAATCTAATTCTTCAATATCTTCTTCCGGTGTCTCGTTATTCATTTCTTGATCTTGGGATTGTTCATGAAGATTTTCATTTTTTTTAAACCCTGCTTGCTCATCGGATTTTCGAGTAGTTACATCTTCGACTTTGATTTGCTCTCTCGTGCTAAAGATCAAGATAACAACCGAAAAAATAATGGTGCCTAGAACTCGTTTGATTTTTTTATTTTTGATGAGGCGTTTTATTTTCATATCTAAGAATAATTTCCCACAAAAACTTTATTGGGTCAATGGACTCAAACAAAGTGTTTACTCACTAGACCCCTATTTTTATGTAAAATTTCTATGTAACTACAGTGTCATTCCAGACTTGATCTGGAATCCAGGAAGAATGGATCCCGCATCTAGGGATACCAAAAAAATACCAAAAAAATCCTAGACAAGATAATTGTTTTATGATATAATTTTTTTGTTGTTTTTATGGATGCGGGCCTTTTTATAACAAAAGGATAATTAAATACATATACTCGGAATTTCATACTAGCGACTATCATTATTAAATTTAGCTATTACTTTTATAAAGGTAAGCTAGAATGACTCGCTTGAAAAGTGAGAAGAAAGAGTGTTTATGTATCAAAAATCTTTTAGTCCGTCAAAAGGACGGCAAAAAGGCAGTTTCAACTCGTCTAACAAAAATGGAAGCAAATATAAATTTTCTTCCCCTAACTCAACCAATAGGAATCAATTTGGTGACAAAGAAGGCTCTGGCAAAGGGCAGGCCCCATTTGGTACATTCGATAGAGGTTCTTTTGGTGGATCCCGGAGTTTTAATAAGCCTTATGGTAGAAGTAATAATTTTTCTCGTTCCAGAAAAAGTTTTTCCCGTCCTTCCAATGATTATTCGCAATATATAAAAAAGGCATCTCCTGCTGCCGAACAGGTTGAATATTCTCCAAAAAATAAATTTGCTGATTTTAATATAAATCAGGCTCTTAAGAATAATATTATAGCAAAAGGCTATGAAACTCCTACTCCAATTCAGGATCAAGCCATGCCTTATATTTTAGACGGAAAAGATGTTATTGGCCTAGCAAATACAGGAACCGGGAAAACCGGCGCATTTATTGTTCCGTTAATTGATAAGGTATATAAAGATAGAAAACAAAAAGTACTTATAGTTACTCCAACCAGAGAACTTGCCAGTCAAATTGACGCCGAATTTAGAGAATTTTCTAAGGGGATGCAGATGTTCTCTACTCAGATTATTGGCGGAGCTAACATGGGCAAGCAGCTTTCCAGTCTATACAGAAACCCTAATTTTATAATCGGTACGCCTGGAAGGTTAAATGACCTTATTAGACGCGGTAAATTAAAATTATCGGGTTTCCAGAATATAGTTTTAGACGAAGTAGATAGAATGTTGGACATGGGCTTTATAGAAGATATACAAAAAATATTATCTTTTCTGCCTGATACGCGCCAATCCCTATTCTTTTCTGCAACCATTTCGCCAAGAATTAGTAATTTAATTAAAAATTTCCTAGACAATCCCATTACAGTTACCGTAAAATCCGCCGTAACTGCCGAAAACATAGAACAGGATATTATAAAAGTTGCAAGAGATCAAAATAAACTTGAAGTATTACACGAACTTTTAATTAAAGAGGAATTTGACAAAGTCTTAATTTTTGGCAAGACAAAAAGAGGTGTAGATTCACTCTCCAATGAATTAGCAAGCCGTGGTTTTAAAGCCACTTCTATTCATGGTGATAAACCTCAGAACAAAAGGGAAAGAGCTTTAAGACAATTCAAACAGGACGAATTAAATATTCTGGTCGCAACAGATGTTGCCGCCAGAGGATTAGATATAGATAACGTATCTCACGTTATTAACTATGACCTTCCGGAAAATTATGACGACTATGTTCATAGAATCGGCCGGACAGGCAGGGCTAACAAGCGAGGAATCGCCTTAACATTTGTTCAATAAACCGCATCTTTATCGTGAAAAACTTCGTGCCTTATTGCGCAAAATATGCATATGAAAATGTATATCTTGCGCCCATAAATTATGCTATAGACTCATAATTATTATCTTCATTATTCACGGTCTCACCATTGTTGTTTTCCTTAATGAACTCCGTCAGCCATTCCGAGTGATAAAATTCTATACTTAAACTGCCATCTTCCTGAGGCCAATGTAAAGTAAGACTATCCATGCTTTCAGCAAAATCCTTGTCACCTTTTATTAACTTCGCAATAATTGGCTTTAATTCTAAGACAGTTTTTTTAAGATCACTCAAGGGCGTGTTAAGTATTTTTTCGATGTCCGGATATTGCCCCTCAACAACTGTCGTGGTACCAATGTTTTCATCTATTCTGTTTGCATATTCGTTAATTTTGACGGCATAAATAATACCCGTAATCATTTCCTTCAATTGTTTTCCTGCATCAAAATTATCTTTTCTTTCGGCAATTTTATGGCTAGCCTTTCCCACACCATATAATCCGGCCATAAAAAGCCCCATACCCTCAATAAATTTCCGCCGATCAACATCTTTATCCTTTATTCGGTCTAAATTATTGCCAATTTTAACCAGAAAATCTCCCAAGCCAGTTTCTTTAGCGCCGTAACCGGCTATCCCCGCAGCAACCAAGCCCTTGGCTAAAATATTTAGATTTTCGGAGTCCAAAAGTCCCAAAATTTGCGGATTTTCTTTTTCTTTAAACCTTGTTCTATCAAAAACAATAGGCATCTCAAGCTTTGCACTTTTTTTAAGCAAATGGTTGTGCTTATCCATGTATGAATCGGGAAGCATATTGCTTCCAATTGGTTTTTTGGCTAATTCTTCGGAAATAAAAGCAAGAACATTTGTTTTTTCTTTAGTCAAGTCACTTACGTCTATTTTGTCGATGTCTAAAACTCTCACTACCTGATGATGAATATATGCGGAATCCTTCTCTTGAGATCCGTCAACTTCTTTTTCATTATCTCCTTTGGCAGAAAAATTTTCCGCTTCGGGTGGCACAATTCCTGATTTTTCCACTTTCTTCTCCATTAACAACATTACTTTACTGGACTTACGCAAACCTACCACACCTCCCAAACCACCCCAAGCGGCTAAAATCCCTTTTTCTCCTATCTGCGTATCTACAAATACGCTTCCAGTAGAGAAAAGAGATTTTATCTCACCTTGTTTTGGCTTGGATAGATGTGCTATTTTGCGTAAGTCCAGTTTAACATAAAAAGAAACAGCCGAGCAACTGGACAATACCAATTAAGCGCCTGGATTTATCTTTTCGATTGCACCAGCGTTCTGGAATATATTATTAGCGAACTAGAGCTTGAAAACTGCATCCAATATTTTATCAGCGAATCTATCCATGGCGAATTTGAACTAAAAAAATATTTCGATCTCAATTAATGTCAAACAAACCTTAACACTTCTAGGACGGTCGTTCTAAAAGTGTTAAGTGATTTCTTTGGAGAAGTCTTTTTTATAAACTCTTATTTTTTAGCTCTTACCCTTGCAGTAGCGTTTAAAAATTTTTTTCTAAGCCTCAGATGTTTAGGGGTTACCTCTAAAAGTTCATCATCCTCTAGAAAGTCTAAGGACTGCTCTAAAGATAAAACGGTTGGTGTAGTTAAATTAATAGCCTCATCGGAACTGGCAGCCCGAACGTTGGTAAGTTTCTTTTCTTTACAAACGTTAATTTCCAAATCGCCATCACGAGCATTTAGACCCACAATCATGCCCTCGTAAACTTGAGTTTGGGGATTAATGAAGACAGTTCCTCTAGCTTGAGTATTATTTAAACCGTAAGCCACAGCCTTACCGGCTTCTGAAGCAATTAAGGCACCATTTCTAAGTTTTGGAATTGGCGCGCCAACCGGCTGGAATCTCAAAAATAAAGAATTCATAATTGCCGTACCGCGGGATAAAGTTAAAAGTTGGTTTCTAAGCCCCAAAAGTCCTCGGGTTGATATTTCAAAAATCAACCTTGTTGTACTATCTGCATTTTCTTCTTGAGAAAGCAAGCTTCCTTTACGTCTACCAACTTCAGAAGTTACCGCTCCAACGTGTTCCGAGGCAACATCAATAGTCAATTCCTCTATCGGTTCGTTTGTTTTGCCATCAATTTCTTTAGTTATTACTTGAGGTTTGCCCACTTGAAGCTCGAAACCTTCGCGCCTCAGATTTTCTATAAATACTGACAAATGAAGCTCTCCGCGACCCGACAAAATGTAATCCCCATCATCATCAATTTCCATTTTTAAGGAAACATTAGTTTCTAATTCTTTTTGGATTCTTTCTAATATCTGTCTGCTTGTAACAAATTGACCTTCTTTACCGGCAAATGGCGAGGTATTTGCGCCAACCGACATTTTTAATGTTGGCTCCTCAATGTCGATGATTGGCAACGCTTCCGGATTATTAACATCGGCTATGGTCTCACCAATTCCGGCATTTTTTATTCCGGTTAAGGAAACTATTTCTCCGGCATGTGCTTCTTCTACTTCGATCTTTTTTAAACCTTGGGAAACATACACCTTGTCAATTCTGGACTGTTCGGTAGTACCATCTTTTTTTATTAAGGTGATTGTTGTGCCGGGCTTAATTGAGCCGCGCTTAATCCGTCCGATTACGTGTTTTCCTTGAAAACTATCACGGTCTAAGGAAGTAACCAGCATTTGGAACGGTTCGTCTCTTTCTACATCCGGCGCCGGAACATGATTTAAAATAGCATCAAAAACTGGCGTTAAATCAGCAAATTCTTCATAATTTTCCGGCACATCCGCCCAAGATTTACCATCTCTACCAATGGCATAATAAATGGGAAATTCCAACTGCTCGGCATCCGTAGCCAAATCTAAAAATAAATCGCTTGTTTTTGAAATAACTTCTTCAATTCTTGAATTTAATTTATCTATCTTGTTTATAATAACAATAGGCTTTAAGCCCAAATCCAGCGCCTTTTTCAAAACAAACTTTGTTTGCGGCATAGGCCCTTCCTGGGCATCTATTACCAAAATTGCCCCATCGGCCATATTTAAAATGCGTTCCACTTCCCCACCGAAATCAGCGTGCCCGGGAGTATCAATGATATTTATTTTGGTTTCGCCATATTTAACTGCCGTGTTCTTAGAGAGAATGGTAATTCCCCTTTCTCGCTCCTGATCATTCGAATCCATAATAAGGGTTTGGGTAAAAGCCGCTTCATTTTCTCTAAAAGTTTTGGATTGCTTAAGTAAACCATCTACCAAAGTGGTTTTTCCGTGGTCAACATGAGCAATTATGGCAACATTTCTTAAATCCATAAGAAGCCTTTCTTTAACAATCGAAATCCGCCTTTTTGGCGGATAAATATAGTCATTTAACGTCCAATTAATTTTACGCTAAAAGGCAGTTTTTGTCAATAGAAGTTTCTTGATAAAAAAA
>LBVV01000034.1 GCA_000993275.1 candidate division CPR2 bacterium GW2011_GWC2_39_10
AACTCCTCATAAAATTGTTAAAAATTGACCTTAGATTTGTCATTCCAAACTCGATTTGGAATCCATACCCTCTGGATTCCCGCCTACGCGGGAATGACACAAAGAAAACTGCACGTGGGTCAGCCCAAAAATATTGACAGTATCAATATAGTACTTTCATTTTGCCATATTGGTCATGCCTTCTCCAATGAATTGTCTAGCTTTGACTTTATTTTTTCTATTATGCTCTTAATGATATCTAGTTATAAAATGAAGGTTTACAAAGTCGATTAAAGTTTTTTCGTCATCGATGATAATTTTAGGATTGCCCCTTTTTAAAGTATCGACAGAGTGAAGCCCCCAACTCACAGCAATGGAATCAATCCCTGCTTTGCTAGCTTCCTCAATATCCCCTAAAGTATCTGTTACAAAAACACAATGTTGCGGATCAGCTTTATACTTAGTCATAAGGTTGTTAATCTTTTCTACCTTACTATGATCGACGTCCCTGCCCCATATTTCGCTGAAACAATCCTCAATTCCATGCTTTGCAAGATATTGTCTTATTGAGCTTGATCTAGAAGAAGATATTATAGCTAGAGTATAATTACTTGCTAAGTCCTTGATAGAAATAGGCATATTGCCTACAACGGGATTTTTTAAAAGTCTAATTGTATATTCCGTAAAAAAAGAATCATCAAGTCTTAAGTTTAAATAATCCTTCTTTTCCACCTGATGATTAATATTCCCTTCATATAATTGCTTATAAAGTTCCGTGTCAATTTCTTTTGAAGCCATTCTTTTATGAATGTCATAGCAAATCTCAAAGGTATTAGAAATAACACCATCAAAGTCAAAGATTACTAATTTTGGGCTCTCTCTTTTCATCTTTTTGAACCAGCAAAAGTATTATTAAATAACTTTATTTCATTGATAGTAGCTTCAATAGAAAAATCTGGAGTAGAAGCGCCCGCAGTTACACCAACGTTGTTAATATTTACAAACCAATCCTTTTGGAGTTCAGATTCGCTTTCAATATGATGAGTACATACAATTTTCTCGCAGATTTCTTTAAGTCTTGTTGTATTAGAAGAGTTTTTTCCACCAATAACAATCATTAAGTCCACTCTTTTGGCAAGTTCTCTAGCAGCATACTGCCGCTTTTCGGTGGCATCACAAATGGTATCGGCGACAATTAAATTTGAATAATTTTCCCTTATATGCCCTGCTATTTCGTCATAAATTTTCACATTTTGCGTTGTCTGCGCAATGAGAGCAATTTTTTCTTTTCTATTGAATTTAGGGATATCGCTTAAACTTTTAATTACGATTGAATTTGGAGCATAGCCCTGTAAGCCTATGATTTCCGGATGACTTTTTTCTCCCAAAATAATAACCTGATAACCTTCCGCTTCATATTCTTCGGCTAACTTTTGAACCTTTCTAACAAAAGGGCAAGTAGCGTCTATAATTTTAAGCCCCCTTTTTAACATTTCGGTCTTAATCCCTTTTGGGATTCCATGGGCTCTAATAACTATCTTCTCTGCTGTAAGTTCTTCTAGACTGTTTGCAATACTAATATTTTTTTGAGCCAAAAAATCAATAAATTTAGGATTATGAATGAGTGGTCCATAAGTATTAACATGAGCGCCGTTTGCTTTGGTTAAGGCCATATCGGCGGCCCTTTTGACGCCAAAACAAAATCCTGATTCTTTTGCTAAAATAATTTTCATATTTCTAATCCTTAAAGATTTTCAATTTCCCTTAAAAGCTCTGATAGGAGTTGTGCTTCAGGTACAGATTTCAAGACCTTCCCTTTTTTAAAGATAATACCAGCACCTTTTCCACCCGCAATGCCAATATCAGCCTCTTTGGCTTCTCCAGGTCCATTAACGATGCAACCCATTACAGCTACGGTAATTGGTTTATCAATTGTTTCAATTACTTTCTCTGCTTCCTCAGCAAGTTTGATAAGGTCAATTTCAGTGCGTCCACACGTTGGACAAGAAATAAGATTAGCTCCACGCTGTCTTAGATTTAAAGATTTTAAGATTTCCCAAGCGACTCTAACTTCTTCTACCGGATCACTGGTTAATGAAACTCTTATAGTGTCCCCAATCCCTTCGGCTAGCATAATCCCGATTCCTACCGAGCTTTTTATAATCCCCGTCTTCGGAGTTCCGGCTTCTGTAATACCCAAGTGAAGCGGATAATCTACTTTTTCAGAAAGCATTCGATAAGCCTCAACTGTTCTTAAAACGTCCGAAGCCTTTAAAGAAATTGCGATATCATGAAAGTCTAATTTTTCAAGGATTCGAATATGAAATAAGCCACTTTCTACCATAGCTTTGGCAGTACGACCATATTTTTTTTCAATATGTTTTTCCAATGAACCGATATTAACCCCAATTCGAATAGGAAGATTCTTTTCTTTGCAAGCTTGTACTACTTCTTTAACCTTTTCTTCGCTACCAATATTACCGGGGTTTATTCGGACTTTGTCGGCACCCGACTTAATTGACTTTAATGCAAGATTATAATCAAAATGAATATCAGCTACTAAGGGAATGGAAATTTGTTTTTTTATCTCTTTTATAGCTTCGGCAGCTTTCATATCTGGCACAGCCACTCTAATTATTTCGCACCCAGCTTCTTTCAGCTTTTTAATCTGGTTAATTGTTTCTTTTGTATTCCTTGTATCTGTATTTGTCATTGACTGAACAACCACGGGGGCATTGCCACCTATGGCGACATTGCCAACAAGAACTTTTCTGGTTTGTTTACGATTCATATTGCCTCACTTTTCTGTCATCATAACATAAGAAACATGTTTAGGCACTACTGTCCGGTTTAACTGCTCATAACCCTGCGTCTTTGCGAGTAAAACGAAGCAATCTCGGCTGCTTGAAACAAGATTGCCGCACTCTCCGGCGGCTGCCTGTCTCGCCTACGACTCGCCGAGGCGGGCCGGATCGTTCGCAATGACGATTTTGAGCAGTTACTGTCCGGTTTAATTTTCGCCAAAAAATCAGTTGAGAGCTTTCCTCTCTTTTAATTTTAAATATTGTTTTCTCTTCTAAAGATACTAAATCAATCAAAGAAGGTAAAGGAAACAACCGGCCCCAAATCCAAGGGATTTTTTACTATTAAAAACCAAATTACCAAAAACCGATCAATTAATATTTAAAAACATGTCTCTGCTGTTCTAAAATTTCTGTTATAATTTAAATATGCTTGTCGTAAAAACCATATCCGATAAAAAATCACTGACCACCATGTCAATGGCCGCATTTTTTATGGCTACCGGATATATTTATATCCCATTTCTGGCGCCCTATTTGGTTAACAATGGTTTTAGCAAGGAGCTAATATCCTACATTACATCGCTAGGTCCGCTTTCCTTAATTATAGTCCTGCCAGTCCTCGGACATCTGTCAGATTTAATCGGGCGAAAAAGAGTAATTAACATCACTCTGATCCTCCATCTTTTAGCCCTAATCCTTTACCTTTTTACGTCGAATAACTATTTAATTTTGTTAGCGGCAACAATTATTTCCGCGATTGCTTTCGAGGGCTTTATGGAAACTATGCTCGAGAAAGCCGAAGATGGATTCAAAGAACATAGAGGTTTTTTAACAGGGCTTTTTGAGAGCTTTAAAAAGCTCGGCGGGCTTATAGGAACCGCTGTTGGCACATTTATTGTATCAGTTTCCTCTATTAATTCGACTATTAAGATTGCCGCAATCCTTACTGCCATTCTTTTTGTAATTAACAACTTAAAGAAAAGCCATAATCACTACGCTCCTAAACCCAAAGACATAAACTTTTTAAGTGATCTAAAGAATTTCTGGAAAATTAAAGATTTAAGAGGCATGGGCATCATTGGGGCAACAATGCATTTTAACAATCCGGCTAAATATATTTTTATCCCTTTGCTTATTACCCAGGAGTTAAATGCCGATATAAAATACGTCGGTTATTTTATTGGAGCTTTAACGGCCGCCCACCTGTTTGAGTTCGGATTCGGCTATGCCTGCGAACGATTTGGCATGGGACGCACAACTCTAAAGTCGGTATTTATATTTAGCATTCTTATTACTTTGGTTGGAATTGCAAATAGCCCCTTTGTCGTTGTTTTCTTGGGCTTACTAATTGGTTTAGCTTCCGCTTCATGGAACACCAGCGCGTGGTGCTATATGTCGGAAATCGGGGAAAAACTTAAAAAAGAAGGTCAGGTGGTTGGGAACTACACCTCCATTGCCTCTACAGGAGGCTTTGCGGGTTTTTTGGTGAGCGGCTTATTTGTAAGTCTGTTTGGAATTAGGATGCTATTTGCGCTTTACGGAATAGTTGTAATGGCCGGAATTATAATATCCCTGCCTTATTTGAGAAAAAGTCAGTACTACTAAAATTCACGACAACCAACACCATAGAAGTCCCTTCGTTCGATGAATATGCAACCAAAATAAAAGAAAGTGGCGACCAACAACTGATATACAATCAACTTAATAACACTCTAATCATCCTCAGATGAATCTTTTTAACCCTAAGATTCATTAGCTCATCTAAACCGACCCATTTTACCTCCTCTATCTCTCCATGATTGAAATCATGCCTATTTGTGTCTTCAACCTCCACCCTAAAAAACATATAGTCAGAAATAGCGTATGAATCTTTATTTCTTATATAAAAACGAACTTTTTTAACAAATGGCTTACCAACAACTCTTTTAAGGAAGTATTTTAAAGCATCGCTAATATCTTCATCACCTTCTAAGCCACCGCCCGGCAACTCAAAATATTGGCTATAAGTAGGCTTGACCAATAACAATTTTGAGTCTTCAAAAACAATACCGTAAGCACGCTTATCCGAAGAAACTTTACGCCCTAGTGGTTTGAATCTTTTCTTTCCATTAACGTCCTGATATAACATAATGTGATTATATCACAAATATCGTCCTGCACTCTCACAAATTCGGGATTTTTACTATTAAAAACCAAATTACCAAAAACCGATCAATTAATATTTAAAAACATGTCTCTGCTGTTCTAAAATTTCTGTTATAATTAGGTTATGAACTCGAAAAAGATGCTTAAAATCTGTCTGTTCATATTTTCAACCGTTGGAACATCTTTGGGATATTACATTTTTAACAGGCCGCTGGGAATCGCGCACATTGTAGAAACACCCCTGGATAATTTTTTACCAATAGTTCCGATCTTAACCATTCCATATCTTATTTTTATCCCCTACGTCTGGGGACTGATAATTTACGCCTTTATTGAAAAGAAACAATTTCTAGCTTTATCAATAGCGTCAATTATGATTTATGTCACAAGCTTTGTTGTTTATCTTACCTACCAGACATATGTGCCTGCGCCGGAGATACCCGGGAATGACATATTTTCAAAAATTCTAAGGCTTGTGTACGAGTTTGATCAAAGATTCAGCGATCTACCAAGCCTTCATGCCTCCATGGCAACTTTGACGGCAATTTATTTTTGGTTTAATCACAGCAAATATCGCTATATTGCTCTACTTTACTCAATTATCGTAATTGCTTCAACCGTCCTTCTTAAACAGCATTATATCCCCGGCATGATCAGTGGGGTTTTACTAGGTTTGGCCATTGGGATCATTTCCTTTGTCAAAATAAAAGATAATGGCTAAACTTTGGGGACTGGAGGGACGATTATCCTCGGCAGAGCAGGCAAAACAAAGCTATTTTTTTCCATAACTTTCCAATGATTTATTCCGTTTGTTGATAAAAAAGTTATCGCTAATTTTAGCCTCATTAACCTCAAATAGAAACCGTCCCCTATTTCCTATATTAAATTTCTCTCGGCCTCCGCAGGAATAGATGAGCATCAACTGAGCGCACATCTCAAAAAACGTGATACTCAAAGTCGGCTTTTTGAGAGTAAGCGAAGGCAGATGCGAACCTTTGACGAGGACAGCCGAAAGTTTTGCGCCACTTTCCAAAAAGTGGCAAAGATGGAATCTTTTAGATTCTGGATTCCCGATCAGGTCGGGAATGACGAAGGTGATTGATCCTGAAATTCTCCCAAGGCGGACAGGTAAATTCAGGATGACGTTTTAAGTACTTAAAAAGCAGGGTTCTGGCGACTTCCTACTCTCCCAGGGGCGAACCCCAAGTACCATCGGCGTTGTAGAGCTTGACTTCTGAGTTCGGGATGGGATCAGGTATAACCTCTACGCTATAATCACCAGAACCCTGCTTTTTACTTTTCACCTAATAGTGACGCAGGAATTCTAACAAATTTTCAATCATCCAATTTTATCTCTATGGATTCTTAGATCAAGTCCGGAATGACACAATGAATGACATTTTATGATAACTATAAAGAACAGAATAACATCTCAAAGCTAAAATGCAAATTTAACTATTAATTTCTTAATTTTTAAATTAATTAATAATTCTTAATTCAAAATTTGAAATTCTACTTGAGTTGCCTTAAACACTGGCCTTAGCCTCTACTTGTCTCTAAAGTACTTAGATTCAAATAGAGATTAAAAATCAAGTCATCGACTTATTAGTACTTCTCGGCTGAATGCATTACTGCACTTACACCTAAAGCCTATCAACCACATGTTCTATATGGAGTCTCAAACGAAATCTAATCTTAGGATGGGCTTCCCGCTTATATGCTTTCAGCGGTTATCCCTTCCGAACGTTAGCTACCCAGCAATGCCCTTGGCAGGACAACTGGTACACCAGAGGTTCGTCCGCTCCGGTCCTCTCGTACTAGGAGCAGCTTCCTTCAAATTTCAACGCCCATAACAGATAGGGACCGAACTGTCTCACGCATGTTAATTCCACAATTTCTTGTGGCACAGACTATACCTTCATCCTCATACCTCTGTTCCCCAACAGAGAGTAGGCGTTGGCGTTTTATAGTGGTTATAAATTTATCCCTTAGGATAGAACTCACTATCTCACCCTTCAATTACTGAAAAAATTCTAGGGATCAGTCGTTACGGGGACAAGATTTTATACTCCTTAAGGTAGTTTTCAACAACTTCCTTCGTCCTTGTACGCTTTTTAGAATAAGTATATTTAGCTGTTAAATCTACTAATTCTGCGTACTGAAGAAATTCCTTAGCAGTGAGCTGTTTGGGTATTCTAGAAATTTCTAGAACCAACTCAGCAAGTTTTCTTTTAAGTCTCAAATATGGCAATAACTTAATAAGTATTTCTTGCACATATTGCGGACCGACAATAGTGTATTCTGCCATGCCATCGTTTCTATTACGAATATAACCGTACTTAAGCTTTGTCTTTAACCATTCTAGAAACTCAATTTTTTGTTCTTTTTGGTAAAAGACGATGCTCAAACGAATTTGATATCCATAACGATAATCTTTTCGATGGACTAACTGAGCCATAATACAACCATCTCCATCAAGGAAACCTGCAATATAACTAAGTAATTCCTTTTGCATAAAATCTGTCTTCCCTCGGTATTGCCCTTTTGCCCGTTCGTAAGGCAAGGAGGGTTTCACCGATATGAGCCAAATTTATTATACTGCATTACTGCAGTAGAACGCAATGTAATTTACGTTCTGAACCCAGCTCGCGTACCGCTTTAATTGGCGAACAGCCAAACCCTTGGGACCTTCTCCAGCCCCAGGATGCGACGAGCCGACATCGAGGTGC